>DATJFX010000070.1:0-5561 GCA_035495465.1 Candidatus Methylomirabilota bacterium | reverse complement strand
GGATTAGCTTTTCCTTTTACAGTATCGCTGGAAACTTTTTTGTCATACGGTCCATAATTTGAATCGTATTTCAAAAGTCCGGCTAAAACCGCCGGGTCAGTTAAGTCATTAATAGCAACAACCTCTAACTCAGGCTTGGTAATTGCAATTTTAAATGCCGCGCGACCGATTCTGCCGAATCCATTGATGGCAATCCTAATCTTTTGCATTGTTTATTTGGTAAATGTTAATAAAAAAGCAGATACAAATACTGCCCAGACCAAAAAAATTATATATTCATTTGTATCCCGAAAATGAAAATGGTTATGTACGGTTTTTTCTAATTCTTGAAAATCTTTTTTTTTGAACATATTTGTTTTTTAATTATTAATTATTTTAATTTTGCTTTATTATTGCACTTCAGAAGTTTGATTTTCTCTTCTGCTTTCGCCTGCAGACCCGCGGTTGCAGGCCCTAAAATTTTTCGAGGGTCGTAAAGTTCTGGATTATCTTTGAGATTGGTGCGCAAAGCTTTATTAAAGGCCACTCGAAGATCAGTATCGATATTAAAGATGGCCACGCCAAGCTTTATCGCAGCCCGCATCTGTGGGTCAGGCACGCCCGACGCGCCATGCAAAACCAGAGGAATTTTAATTTTCTGATGAATTGCTTTTAATCTATCCAGGTCGATATGTTCCTTAAGCGTCGATAATATCTTTTTAATTTTTGGATTGACCGGAATTCCATGCATAGATCCGACGGCTACTGCTAAAGTATCGATTCTAGTCTCCGCAACAAACTTTACGGCTTCTTCTGGATCAGTCATGAGGTCTTCCCCGCTTTTGACGTTTTGCCAATCCTCAGATCCTAAAATTCTACCCAACTCCGCCTGGACCCAAACTCCTCGCTTATGCGCGTAGCTTACCACTTCTTTAGTAAGTTTTAAATTATCTTTATATGGCAGATGCGAAGCATCAATCATTACCGAAGTGTAGCCTAGATTTATCAGCTTTTTTATCAAATTAAAATCATGACAATGGTCTTGATGCAAAGCGATCGGCACTTTCGCGCTTCTCGCCAATGTTTTATTTAGGCCGACTAATTCCTCTATTCCTGCGTATTCCAAAGCTCCAACTGATGTCTGCAAAATCACAGGCGCCTTCTGGGCCTCTGCGGCGCGGATAATTCCCAAGCTAGTTTCTAAATCCTGCGTATTAAAAGCCGGAAGAGCATATTTGCCCAGAATTTTTTTATTAATAAGAGCGCCAATGTGGACTAACATTAAAATTTCACTCCTGCGCTAAGAACTGCCCAAATGCTTGGGATGGTGGTTGGCGTACCAATTTGTTTGCAGACTGCGTAAACAAAATGGTACTGACACACCAAATGGTTTTGCTTGGCATATGCCTTAGCGCCTCGCCAGTAGACGATTATTAATAATAATAAAACAAATATTATTATTCTATTTCTGGTTTTTCTGCGGACAAACATTATTTAGTAAATTTAAAAGTATTTAAAATCGAATTTAATTTATTCCAGACATCAGCCTTATTTACCTCACTTACCGTCCCAGCGGGATAATTGTCGATATTTCCAGTTCCCACCGTCAGGCTGATTTCATAACAAATATTGTTATGAGGAATATGATATAGATGAGTTTCGTACTGGGTACCGGCTGCCGCATCTGTAAATTCAGTAGTGAAGGCTGGGTTACGATTGACTATGGCAGATCCGTCCAGGGTATTAGAAGTGGTGGATCCGTTGAAGTAATAGATGCAATTTTCGACAAAAGTTCCTTCTCGGACGGCTATATTTACGCGAGCGGAACCGAAATTAGTTTTAGGATAAGCGGTTTGAGGAAGAGAAATACTAGCCAAAGATTGGCCGTTGGTTCTAAAAAAATTCTCAACTGCGGAGTCTTTAGAACTTAAGACAAACTCATCAGTTTTTGGATATTGGATCTGAAGCGCGTATTTGTCGTTGGTATAGGTCGTCAAATTTTGATTCGTTCGAGGATGAACAGTTATGTTTTGAAAATCAAAATCAGGGATTTGAAAGTAAGAAATTACAGCCACGATGGCCGCAAAGATCAGGATAAGATATGCATAACCTAAGATTTTATATTCGAGTTTCTTTTTCATTTGAGTTTTAATTATTTAATTTATATTTCTCTGGCTCTAAATTTGGGGTGTTTTTTCAAATAAGTTTCAATCTGGGATTTAGTCTGAAGCCCGGCATGCGGGCCCACATACATCACCACATGTCCACCGTTGGTCGTCCCCCAGGCCAAGGCTTCGCTTAAAGGTTTGCCGTAAAAGATTGCCGCGGTGAACGCTGTAGCATAGGCATCTCCGGCTCCGGTCGATTCTACGTGCGGCCCGACAAATTCATCCATATACCAAATTTTAGACGAACCATTGGAAGCATATGATCCTTGCCGGCCATCGGTAATTACCGCGATCTTCGCACCCAGCTTATGCAAGCCTTTTAATAAACTTTTGACATTTCGAGTTTGCATTTTCAAAACGAGCTGCGCTTCTTCACGATTTAGAAATAGAATTTCTGTTCGCGCATAAATCCCTTTCAGCTTGCTTACTCCCATGCGCATTTGGAAGGTCCCGGGATTAAAGGACAATTTAATATTTGGATTTTTTTCTAAAAATCTCTCGACTTCTTTATGGAATTTTTCAGTGCCGGCGGCCATGGAGGAAAAATACATCCACTCTGTGTTTAGGCCATGTGGTAATTTGTATTCAAATTTGTTGTGCTTGATTAAAATCGTCCGCTCGCCTTGAAAGGATAAAACAAAATGAAAATTTGTTTGCACGCCCTTCTGCACATTTATAAAATTTGTATCAATCCCTTCGCTTTTTAATTCCCGCAAAATTTTATGTCCGTTTTCATCATCGCCGACAGTGGCCACAAAAGCATTTTTCATACCTAAACGCGCTGACCCCACAGCGTTGTTCGTGGAGTTGCCGGCAGGAAGCATGGTGAGTTTTTCATAAGGGACTTTGTCGGCAAAAGACAAACAAAGCTGGCAATTGGTATGATCGACAGCGCAATGAACGGAGGCTTCATGCAGTTCGATAAACGCATCTATGGTGGTATCTCCCACGGATACTATGTCATATTTGGGCATTTTTTGTTTCTGAACTTTAATTTATTAGTTTTATTATAATGAATTAATACAAATTTGGCAAGGATTATTTAAAATCCAAATGTTGCAAGGCATAATCTAGAGACGAATCTATCTTTTTCCCGGGATTAAAAATATTCTGTGGATCAAAAATCTTTTTAACCTGCACGAAGAGGTTATAAACGGCTGGACCATACATCCGCTCCAGATAAGGACTGCGGACTAACCCATCATTATGCTCGCCGCTCATCGATCCATGATACTCAAAAACCAAATTATATACTTCATCTCCCATGGCTTTAATAATCTGTTCCGGATGCGGCGTATCGAGTTTCATTAAAGGGATAATATGGAAATTCCCATCTCCCACATGGCCAGCGATCGTATATAATAGTTTGTATTTATCTAAAATCTTATAGAGCTTCGGCAAAAACTCGCCTAATTGGTCTGGCCGCACTACGAAATCATCGATAAACGGCGCTGTCCGCATACCATGGACATGATGGCGGAGCAAATTAAAACTTTCCCGGCGGATTACCCAGTATTTTTCAGCTTCGCTTTCGCGCAAAATCAGGTTGGTTTTGACCTTAAATTCTCGCAAACTTTCTTGAGCCAATTTCGCTTGTTCTAAGGCCTGGGCGTCATTATCTGCGCTAAATTCCGCCAACAATACCAGTTTCGGTGTACCGCCAGTCAGCATCATCCAAAGCTCCGGCAAAAAACTCCAGAATAGTTTTATGGCATTGCCTTTCAAACGAGCGACTATGTCTGGCAGAAGCCTCATGGCCACGCGGAACGTGTGGTCATCATAAGACTCTATGCTTTGCGGTTTAAAAGTCAACAAATGATTCGCTATTTGAGGAATCATAGTCAATTCATTTAGGAAAACTACCAACAAATGCTCACGCGGTTTCGGCTTGACCAATTTAAAATTAATTTCTGTAATAATTCCCAGAGTTCCCTGGGATCCTACAATTAATTTTGTTAGGTCAAAAGTGCCTGTTTCCTTATCATAAACATTCCATAAATAATACCCGGAGGAATTTTTCGATACCTGGGGTTTGGCCTGAGTGATCAGATCATAATTATCATTAATCAAATTATATAGATTCGTGTATACTTCGCCTTCTAATCCTTTCTTTTTCTTTTTTTGCTCTAGTTGTTTGAGTGTTAATGGCTCGAATTTGTATTCTGATCCGTCACGCAAAACCATTTTCACATAATTGAGATATTTTTCAGTTTTACCATAATTAAGATTCAATTCCCCGCCAGAATTATTGGCCACCATGCCACCCACCGTGCACAACTCACGCGAAGCTGGATAGCTAGGCAGAAGTAAATTATTTTTTAAGGTTTCTTTTTCAAAATCTCGGTAAAAAACACCTGGCTCCGTAATTGCAAAATCTTTGCCTATTTCTTTAATATGATTGAAATACTTGGGCATGGAAAGTACGATGGATTCGGTTAAAGTTCCACCGCTCATATCCGTACCTGCCGATCGCGCCGTCAAGGACAAATTGGTATTTTGATTTTTATGTTCGGAGACGAATTTAACTAAGGCTTGAATATCTGAAACATCTTTAGGAAAAACTACCAGCTGAGGCTTGACCTTATACAAACTGGCATCTTTACTAAAATCAGCAAGAGTTTGGCTGTCTTGCTTAACATCTCCTTTAATTAATTGTCGGATTTGGTTAAATAAGTCCATTATTTTCTCTTGACCACTTTTTTTACTGCATTCATTATAGCTTTATGATCCATGCCCCATTTCGCGATTAACTCGGACTGATCGCCCGATTCTCCGAAATGATCCGGCATGCCCACAAATTCTTGCGGCACTGGAAAATTCCGTGATATTACTTCCGCAACTGCGCTTCCTAGTCCGCCCGTAATTTGGTGTTCCTCAGCACTTACTACTGCGCCGGTTTTTTTTACGGATTTTATGAGCGTGTCTTCGTCCAAAGGTTTTACAGAAACTAAATTAATCACTTCACATTCAATCCCTTCTTTCGAAAGCATGTCAGCGGCTTGCAAAGCGTAATAAACCTGCGGGCCACAAGCGGCAATGGTGCAATCCTTGCCCTCTCGAAACACATACGCTTTACCTATTTCAAAAGGAGTATCGTCTGTAGTAAAAAGCGGAGTTTTTTCGCGCGCTAACCGGATATACACAGGCCCATTCATATTCGTCGCGGCAATTGTGGCCTTCCGAGCTTCAATGCTGTCAGCCGGCACTAGCACAGTCATACGCGGCAATACGCGAGTAATAGCGATATCTTCCATGGCTTGATGGGTGGCACCGTCTGGTCCTACTGAGATGCCGGCATGAGAACCGATAATTTTTACGTTATTGCCGGAATAGCAAATAGACACGCGGATCTGGTCCCAGTTTCTGCCTGGTGAAAAAGTAGCTTAAGAAGTTATAAACGGAATTTTACCTTCA
>DATJFX010000069.1:0-4016 GCA_035495465.1 Candidatus Methylomirabilota bacterium | reverse complement strand
CAGTTTTATCAAAAGCTTCACCAGCCGCATCATCTACAGTTTCGCCAATAATTCGAAACAGTCCATGTTTTTTCATTTCGACTAAGATAGTATGGCCGCCTGAAACAATTAATATTAGCGCCGGAAAATTAATTTTTCGTTCTACAAAATTCGCATAAATATGCGCTTCCAAATGATTGACGGACAGCACAGGAATGTTTAAAGCCAAACCCAAAGCTTTGGCTGTATCAATGCCTACCATTAAAGACGTGGCGAGTCCTGGGCCTTCGGTGACTGCGATGTAGTTAATTTCGGTCAGCTTGGCTTTAGCTTGCTTCAGAGCTAGATCAATAGTGGGAATAATTGCAGTGACATGTTCGCGGGCTGCAACTTCTGGGACGACTCCGCCATACTTGGCATGGAGGTCTGCTTGGGAGGCGATTATATTAGATAAAATTTTCCCATCAATAATAACCGCCGCCGCGGTTTCATCACAACTAGTTTCAATGCTTAGTATTTTCATAATTCTTAAGAATTATAGCGGATTTGTGGTAAAATATCTATATGAAAAAAGAATCTTTTTGGCTGACACAGATTCTACCCCTGGCATTAACTGGGGTGATTTTTGCTGGTCTTTCTTTAGTTTTATTTATCATGGTTAAATTGACTAATCATTTCGTCCCTGGCTCAGATATTTTGATTAATTGGCATGTTAGCGACATTTTATTCGGGATGTTGGTGTATCTGAAAACTTCCGTAGACTTTGCGATTTTTATCGGGAATCTCATCCGCAATAACCCAGGCTATAAAAGCCGGATCGCGGTAGAAATGTCTACAGCTTTAGCCAATGCCTTAGGAACAATTTTAATTTTAGTACTATGGACGTTTTTTAAAGAGCTTGATTGGCTACTAGGCATTATGGTTTTTATCGCAAGTTTAGCTTTAGCCCGCATGGCTCAGGATGGGCTCGAGCATGCTCGGAAAGAATCCGTAAAACTGTCAGGACTTCATCATTTTGTCACTATCACAGAAATTATTCTATCCAAAATCAATCAAGTATTTGGGCCAGTCTTAAACAGAATTATTCCCAAGACTTCTTTAAGCAATATCCCTAAGCTTTCATTTTGGTCTTTGTTTGCTTTTGCTTTTACAGTGCCATTTATTCTAGGATTAGATAATTTCGCGGGTTATGTACCGTTGTTTTCCGTAGTAAAAGTTTTCGGTTTTTCTATTGGTGTCTTTTTAGGACACATGATCTTAAATATTTTACTTTATCTGTCGCCAAGCAAAACTATTAAAGTCGTGGTCAATCCCATCATTTCTTTAATGGGCAGTTTAGTGTTTGTGGGCTTGGCTGTATATGGATTTGTAGAAAGTATAAAAATTTTCAGCCGAGTTTTTTAATTTTTGATGCTTAAAAATCGCTTTGTAAAAGAGGCGATTTTTTGTTAAGCTATGAAATCAAGGATTGCCTTGAAAAGTTCCTGAAACGTCCTATAGGAGGACAACAATGAAAAAAGCGTTGATCGTAGATTCCGGAGCTCGCGGCGCGGCATTGCAATGGGCGATTGAGCAGGACCCGGAGTGGCAAGCCGTGGTTATGCCGGGCAATGCTCAAACCTATCGCAAGGGCTATTCTACGTCATCGGACGTGGAGGGAATTATCGACGAAGCTTTTAGGTGTGGAGTCAATAAATACGGCACGCCCGATCTGATGATCGTTGGGCCGGAAGCCTATCTTGAAGAGGGTCTGGCAGATGAGTTGCGTATGATGATAGATAGATGGGTGGTTGGTCCCAGCAAGAAGGCGGCGCGTTTGGAAACCAGCAAGGGTTGGGCCAGACGGTTCATGCGTCGTCACAATATTCCACATCCCAAGTTCCGCATCGTAGACAGTGCCTATGACGCCATGTTGGCCTATGACCAGCAGTTCAGCGTCCTCAAGGCCAACGGTCTGGCCGCTGGAAAAGGGGTGAAGATTCCCGAGTCACGTGGAGAAGCAGGGCAGGCGATTCACGAGATGATGACTGATCGCATCTACGGCGACGCAGGTCAGGTGCTGGTGTGCGAAGAACGAATGATGGGACCGGAAATCAGCTTTCATGTGGTGACAGATGGGCTCAATGCCGTACCCCTTTTAGGGGCAGCAGATAAAAAGCGCCGGTTCGATGGCGACAAGGGGCCGAATACCGGCAGCATGGGTGCGTCTTGTTCCAAACAGATCATGTCCCAAAGGCTGGTAGACGAAGTCATGGAAGATGTGGTCTATCCGACGCTACGCGGCATGGCAGCAGAGGGTTACCCGTATCAAGGGTTTCTCTATGTCAGTCTCATGCTGACAGAGGATGGTCCCAAGGTCGTGGAGTTCAATGTCCGGCCAGGGGATCCAGAAATTTTGGTGATCTTGGCTCTGCTCAAATCCAACTTTGCCGAGTTAATGGTGAAGTGTACCGAGCCAGACGGACTGCGGAACCATAAGCTGGAATGGGCGGATTGCACCGCGGTGTGTACGGTGCTGGCCCATGATTGGTATCCCGGCAAAGGCAGTACTGGAACGGTTATCACAGGGCTGGACCAAGCAGCCGCATTGCAGGATGTGTTGGTTTTCCAAGCGGGCACCAAACAAAACCAGGACGGTGAAGTGATTACCAATGGCGGCCGGGTCGTGGATGTAGTGGGCTTGGGCGACACCATGAAGCAAGCGTCAGACCGTTCCATCGCCGCAGCTGAAGTCATCAACTTCCGCACGAAAGCGTTTCGTCGAGACATTGCTTTAGGACTTTAAGTCCTGGGCAGTGTCTTTTTATTTTGTTTACAAAATACTCCGACCGAAGCGTCGGAGTTATTTAAACCAAAAAACGCCCGAGGGCGTTTTTTGACTTGCCTTTATTAAGTAGTGTGATGAATGTGTTCCACTCGATCTATTTCTCTATCATTTGAGATATCTTCAGGTTGATCTAAAGTAAGAAGTTGAACAATTGACCACGCGATCAGAGAATATATCGCGATCGCGATAAGCGGTGCCCAATCCCAGACTCCGCTGGAAAGATTTTGTGTTAGGGGACGGAAGACATTGGTAAAGGGCGCAACAAAAGGTTGGGTCACCACGTACACAAAATCTGTAAATCCCGCAGCTGGATTGGCTCCAAACAAACGTAAGAGAAAGCGTAGTCCCAGAAATGCTTCTAAAACCCCATTAACGGTCCAAACTATCCGGGCAATGATTTGGATCGGATTATATGTATAATGGCGGTGAATAATAGTTTCTGCCATATACTCCTTTCGTTAATGTTATACAATTTTAACGATAGATTTAGAAGAATGTTTCTACAAAAAAGAAATATTTTTTAAAAAATTTCTTGACCTAAAAGTCAAGCAATAAACCTTAAGAAACAAAAATTTTTTTATATTTATGCACAGTTTTTCTATTGACAAAAAATATCATCGCGCTAGAATTAATTTGAAAGGAGACCGAAAGAACAAGATGCATAATTTATCCGAAAGGTTGTCCGCAAGCGTATATGTAAATTGAATTGCGCTAGCTATAAGGCGGTTACGCCTCTTAATAAATAACCTATCCAACGCAATTTCAATGAATACAATACACTTGAACTAGAAGCCGGCTCATTGTGAGGGTGAGACCGGCTTTTAGATTGGGAAAAATTTATTTTTTTACTCGGACGCGTTTTTTAGATCATAAAAATCTTTATTTATATATTTCTTAAAAGTAGATTTTTACCTGCCTGCCGGTAGGCAGGTTCGCGCTGCGGTTTTTGATAAAATACGCAAAGCGTCTAAAAAACGCGCCCTTCGTTTATAAATAAATTTTTTGTGTTAGGGAAGAAATAGTAGTTGCAAAAAAATGGAAAATGTGATATAATACATACAAGTTAAATCCCTCAAGAAACAAAAAAACAATTTATTATGGATTCCGCTATTCATCCAATTCCTGGAGACATAAGGAGTGCTTTTAAACCTTTACCCAAAAAGTTTTTGGGTGCTTCTTTACCTGTGCCTACTCCAAAACCTGCGGCGCC
>DATJFX010000068.1:0-6412 GCA_035495465.1 Candidatus Methylomirabilota bacterium | reverse complement strand
TAAATATTCATAATACTTGACCCCGTATATCAACTTTGATAAAGGGTTTTCTGCTTTTGCCTAGTATTACGAATTTACTATCTATTTATGCTAAATCTGTTAGAATAAAGATGGTTATCAAACCATTTTAAAGGCAAAAGCATCAAAGTTGTATTACGGGGTTGACAGGTCTGGTATACTATAAGTATAGTATGTGAACAAAAATTGATACACTATGAACCATTTTTCCTTTATATTAGAACGCCTGTCTAGCCGGGCGAAAAATGCTTTAATTACTTCCCAGAAAATCTCGGAAGATCTTCATCATGACCACATTGGAACCGAACATTTGCTGTATGGCATTGTGGAAGAAAAGGCATCCTTTGCATCGGAAATACTTTTAAAAAATAAAGTAAATAGCGAGACTGTGCGCAACGAAATCATTCGTCTGAATTTAGGCCGGATCTCAGATAAATGGGAACCGAAATTATCAAACAATCTCCGCGAAGTGATTGAAAAAGCTGCGATAATCGCCAGCCGCTACCAGTATCAATTTATCGGCACTGAACATTTCTTATACGGCATTACGGATATGGATATGGATGAAGCTAAAAATATTTTAACCGGTCTCCGAGTATCTGTGACAGAACTTCGAAAAAACTTAGTTTCGATTTTCGAAAATGTTTCCCGTTTTCCGGATTTACTCAATGCTGACGAACAAACCGACGCATTACCAATTAACGAAAAGCCGACTAAAACTCCGGCGCTGGATTATTTCAGCACTGATCTTTCGAAAAAAGCTTTGAAAGGCAAGATCGATCCCGTGATCGGCCGCAAAGCGGAAATCGAAAGACTGATTAATATTCTCAACCGCCGCACCAAAAATAATCCTGTTCTTATCGGAGAACCGGGCGTAGGAAAGACTGCAATTGTCGAAGGCTTGGCTTTAGCTATTGCGAAACAAGAAGTTCCAGATACTTTGATTGATAAAAAAATCGTGACTTTGGATATGGCGCTCGTTGTGGCCGGGTCTATGTTCCGCGGCGAGTTTGAACAGCGCTTAAAACAAGTAATTGACGAGGTAAAAGAAAATTCTAATATTATTTTATTCATTGACGAACTACATACTATAGTGGGTGCTGGCGCCACCACCGGATCTTTAGACGCTGCCAACATCCTGAAACCTGCTTTGGCTCGGGGCGAAATTCGAGTCATCGGCGCTACTACCTTGTCTGAGTATCGAAAACATATTGAACACGATGCCGCGCTTGAACGCCGCTTCCAGCCTATTGTCGTAGAAGAACCGTCAAATGAAGAATCTGTAGAAATTCTTACAGGACTTCGGGAAAACTATGAAAAACATCATGGTGTAGTTATTACAGATGATGCGATTAAAGCCGCTGTAGATCTTTCGGCCCGCTACATTACGGATCGATTTTTGCCGGATAAAGCTTTGGATCTGATTGATGAAACTGCAGCCGCCACCCGCACGGTAAATACGAAGATCCGAAATCTCCGCGTTGTGAAAAAGATCGAAAACGAACTGCGAAAACTTGAGGAAGAAAAAACCAAAGCAGTCATGTTGCAGGATTTTACCACAGCTCTTCATCTGAAAAGCCAGGAAGATAAGTTTAAAAAGCAGAAAACTGAGTACCAAAAAACTTTAGGGAAAAAAGCGGGCAATGTGGTTCAAATTACGGCTGAAGATATCGCCCATACAGTTTCCAACATCACAAAAATTCCGTTAACGAAATTGATTAAGTCCGAATCGAAAAAACTGATTGGCCTGGAGAAAATCCTCCAAAGCCGCATTGTCGGTCAGGATGAGGCTATCAAAACGATCGCTTCTGCTATTCGCAGATCGCGTGCCGGTATCACATCCCCGAAACGTCCTATCGCCTCTTTCTTGTTCTTAGGACCGACTGGTGTGGGAAAAACTGAAACTGCGAAAGTTTTGGCTTTAGAGGTATTTGAAAATAAAGACGCCCTAATCCGCGTGGATATGTCGGAATTTATGGAACGGCATAATGTGGCTCGACTTATCGGTGCTCCTGCAGGCTACGTCGGCTATGAAGAAGGCGGACGGTTGACCGAAGAAGTGCGGAAAAAACCTTATGCTGTGATTTTGTTCGATGAAATCGAAAAAGCCCATCCAGATGTATTTAATATCCTGCTTCAGATCTTAGAAGAGGGAGAATTAACAGACGCCGCCGGGAAACGAGTGAATTTCCGAAATACAGTCATCATTATGACTTCCAATATCGGCATCACTGATCTGACTAAGCAGGCCACAGGATTTGGCTTTGCCCAGGAAGCCACCAGCGACGCAGCGGCTGATGCCCGCAAAAAGGCGGAGATTGATTACGACCGGGTAAAAGAAAAGGTTTTGGCTTCGCTTAAAGATGCTATGCGGCCAGAACTTATTAACCGCATGGATAAAATCGTAGTGTTCCGCCCCCTAGGCATGGATGAAATCAAAAAAATCGCAAGCCTAGAACTCATGCAATTGACGGAACGGACCTTAAAACAGCAAAATATCAGCTTAAACTTTGATGCGAAAGTCATCCGATTAATCGCAGAAAAAAGCTACGACCCAGCTCAAGGCGCCAGACTTGTCCGCCGCAACATCCAGGAGATGATTGAAGATCCATTGGCTGAAAAAATGATCGCGGGAGACATCTTGGAAATGAACGAAATCAAAGTTACAGTAGAAAGCGATAAAGTAGCGTTCCGACAAATGGAGTTGGCTCGGGTATAATATGTTGCTAACTGAACATCTAAAAAGACTAGGTCACAATGTGCTGGACCTAGTCTTTCCTGTTTCTTGCCTGGTATGCGGCCGGGACGAAACTTATTTATGCGACTCTTGCTTGGCTAAGCTTCCCAGGCTAGAAAAACAGATGTGTTTAGTTTGCCAAACCCCTGCTCCATTTGGGAAAACCCATGCGAATTGTGTCAGTAGAAACACAATAGATGGCGCCATCGCAGGATTAAATTATAAAAATCGACACGTAAATGAAATTATCCGCATGTTTAAGTATAATTTCGTTTCCGATCTTGCCTCCCCACTCTCACAAACGATTGTGGAAGCTATGGATAATCAAGGATTAAACGATTACTTCAAGGATTTTACTATCCTGCCAGTTCCCCTGCATAAACGAAGAATGAATTGGCGCGGCTTTAATCAATCTGAACTATTAAGTAAAGCTTTGGCAGAAAAACTAAACATTCCTATCCAAAAAGATTTAGTTCTGAGGCAAAAATTTACCACCCCTCAAACCACTTTAAGCGCCGCAGAGCGTAAGAAAAATTTAGACCAAGCCTTCGCACTGAATGCGAATGTAGCAGGACAAAAGATTTTATTAGTAGATGACGTAGTCACTTCTGGCGCCACAGCCCAAGAACTAGCTAAAATTCTAAAGCAAGGCAAAGCTTCGGAAGTTTGGATAATTACTGCCGCGCACGGATAAAATATTTATAAATAGACTAAATTTTCGACAAACGATTAAAAAAACTCTTACCTACAACTGTTCCTACTACCGATCCAATAATTGCTCCTGCTGCGAAATCTGAAAACCAATGAATGGTAATCGAAACCCCAATACCAATATATAACGCATAAAAAATCGCCAAATATCTAACGAGAAGGTTGCGGGGATATAAAATAATCAAAGTCGCAGCAAAGGCGAAAGCCACTGCGGTGTGTGAAGACGGCCAGCCCCAAAACGCACCTGCTCTAAAAAATCCAAACCGGAAGACGTGAGTAATATTAGTAGTATTATCTACAAAAGTTTCAGGATGTGCCCGACCCGTAAATACTTTATAGGTCGTAGAAATCAGCCATGCTAGGCCCGAGGCCTGTACCAAGGCATAAACCTTATTTAATCTAGCAAGATTATGACGTAAATGACCCAGCATTAAAAAAATGGTGGGTATTATAACTGGAACTAAAAAACCTAAAATTGCTGCTGGGAAAAAGAGAGTAAATAAAAAATAACTTCTGGTAGACTGGTAATACCACCAGTCAAACCCCGAAGTTACGGATATTACAGTTATTATTATGGCTAAACCTTGCCAAATTAAATTATATCCTTGGAAAATTCTTAAAATGTTTTCGGAAAATTTATAGAAAAAAGATTTCATTAATAATATTCTATTGGCGGAGAGTGTGAGATTCGAACTCACGAGACCGCTATTAACGGTCGCAGGTTAGCAACCTGCTGCCTTAAGCCACTCGGCCAACTCTCCATAATAATAGGCTCGCTTTATTCTAACTTATTTCAAGTAAACTCTCAACTCCTTAGATGTAACCAAACATCTGATTTAACGTATTAGATTATACATAATCAATTTATTATGGCATGGACCCGAAAAAGGAAGGTTATTACCCTAAAAATCCTTGGCATTTTGTGCTTGGGTTGTGCGATTGTGTTTGGAGCGATTCTTTATTCTAAAAATAAATATCCTACATTAGACCTTCTAAAAAATCAGGATTGGAGTCATATGACCGGCGCTTCCATAACCCCCAACGGAATTTTAGTTAGTCCGACAAATATGACTATCGTGCATCAGGATGGTTCTATCCCTCAGCCTAATCCGCCAGTAAATTTAGCCGGACCGCATCTGAAATTCAATGGAAATATTCAAATTACTGCCGTCATGCAAGGAGTTGCTAATTCATCCTTGCGATTATATGGAGAGCCTCCAATTATTTATGATGAATGGAGAAAAGAAAGTCCTTCCATAAATGTAAATATAAATTACGATATGCTGACCGCTAGGATCTGGGATGGAAGCTCCTCCACTCCGATGGACATCCGAACAGCCTCTATCCCTGCCAGGGAGAAGATAACTCTCACCCTGAGAGATTATAACCATAATATTTTCATCCTAGTAAATGGACGTGTGATTACGAAAATACCGGATCACAATATTTTTGTCAAAGGCGAAATTTGGTTCGGTTTAGATACCAAAGTAAATAATTGGCTACTGAAAAATTTAACTGCTCAGGCACTCAGAAAAAGCTGGGTACATATTATCCCTTCTCCACAGTTTAATCTCGCTCATGATAATCCGATGGCGCTGCGTAATTTAAGCCAAGTCGGGACACATAAAATTTTGATCGGAACAGCGGTGCCTTCTTTCCCGCTTTTTTATGACGATGACTATCGAAACTTGGTAGCCAGCCAATTTAACATTATCACTCCAGAAAACGCGATGAAACCCGAATTCATTCATCCGCAACAGGATACTTATTCATTTGAGGAAGCCGATAATCTAGTACGTTTTGCCCAAAACAACCAAATCTTAGTCCATGGTCATACCCTTGTGTATGGTAAAGCCAATCCCCAATGGATGACCCAGGCCCCTGCCGAAACCCGAGAAAAGATCATGGTGGATCATATTAAAGCAGTCGTAGAACATTTTCAGGGCCAGGTTGCTGAATGGGATGTGATAAATGAACCCTTATCAGATAAAGACCCTGACTACCTTAATTCAAATAATGGTTTAAGATCAAATATTTGGTTTGAAGCCATGGGTGAGGATTACATTGAGACTGCCTTAAGACAGGCTCATACCGCAGACCCTCAGGCCAAACTTTTTATCAATGATTACGGTTTAGAAAAAAATGACAAACGCTGGGACGCCATGTTGAGTTTGCTGAAGAGATTGAAAGCTCAGGGGGTACCGATTGATGGAGTCGGATTTGAATCGCATGTTTATTATGACTCTGATTTAATCGATCCCAAAGTTTTAAGTTCTCATATTCAAACACTAGCTAGTTTAGGTTTACGTGCTAGAATTTCCGAAATTGATGTGTATGGCGATGACCCTCAATTACAAGCGAATCAATATTCTGCTGTATTACGAGTTTGTATTGCAGAACCTAATTGCGATTCCTATACCACCTGGGGCATTACGGACCGCTATGGCTCTACTACCCGGCCAGATCGATACCCACTGGTTACTGGTAATAGTTTGCTCTGGGATGAAGGGATGAAGCCCAAACAAGCTCTGGAAGCACTCCAAAGAGTATTTCAACAATGAAATACTATAAATAATGAATATGGAACTAAGGTGCCATCCTGGCTTTTCATATTGCAGGGTTGATTATGGTACAATAAATAGCATTCTGTAACGAATTGTGAGCTAATCCGTCTTTATTTATGTCAGAGGAAGAGTTAAAAAAGAATCTAAAATTGGCGCAAAATGGCAATTCTTCAGCCTTTGCCGAAATTTACGATTATTTTTCTGAAAAAATCTACCGCTTTATTTATTTCCGAGTAGGACATAAAGAAGTTGCAGAAGACATTTTGGCTGACACTTTTGTCAAAGCTTGGCAGAAAATCAATCAAATTAATTCTCCCCTTGCCTTATCTGCGTGGCTGTATCAGATTGCCCGCAATAACATTATTGATTATTACCGCGTCCG
>DATJFX010000067.1:0-17079 GCA_035495465.1 Candidatus Methylomirabilota bacterium | reverse complement strand
GCTACTTCCGGATCCGAGGGAACCCGCGGTGTTTTTATGATTTTCGGACGATCCATAATCTCCCTAACCCGGTCCTCGACTTGTCTGACCGTGAGATTTTGGGTAATGATTTCTTCAAATAAAGCTAATTGCTTTTCCATGCCCATCAAACCTAAGATTGTTCGGCCATGACCTTCAGTGATCGTGCCGTCTGCAATTGCATTTTGAATTTTTAAGGGCAAATTCAGAAGTCTTAGGACATTGGTCACAGTGGTGCGGCCTTTGCCGACTTTTCTCGCCACTTCATCCTGCGTGATGTGGTATAAATCAATCATCTGCTGATATGCCAAAGCTTCTTCGATAGGATCGAGATTATGCCTTTGGATATTTTCAATTACCGCAAGTTCTAATTTTTTCTGCTCTTCCAAAAAATCCCGAATAACTACAGGGACTGTAGTTAACCCGGCCATTTTCGAAGCCCGAAGTCGTCGTTCCCCGACAATCAACTGATAACTGCCGTCTGGCAGCGGCACAACAACTAACGGCTGCAAGATCCCATGCTCTTTGATTGAGTCGGATAGTTCTTGCAAAGCTTGCTCATTGAACACACGGCGGGGTTGCCATGGATTGGGATGAATTAAATCGATTGAAACTTGAGCCAAATTTAAAACCGGCAAATTTAAGTTCTCCGGCGGTGGAATAAACTTTGGCGGTTCAATAGGAGCAGGCAGGGTTTCAGGGGTTTCAGTTGTGGGTAAATTATCTTCCATTTGTAGATATCTTATACGTTCCTTACGGTTTAATCAATTGGTAAAGCTGATCTTCGAGCAGGAAAAAATCACTGGATCGCATTTGCCGCGGCCGCGGCAGAGTATTTTTCAGAATTTTTTCAACCCTGGCCGGCCGAGGAGTCAGGACCGCTACTCGATCCGCAAGTTCCAATGCTTCGGCTACGATATGCGTAACCATGATAATGGTCGGCTTGCGCTGAATCCAGATTTGCAAAAGTTCTTGCCGTAGCTCTTCCGCAGTAAAAGAATCAAGCTCCGAAAACGGCTCATCCATAAAAATAATTTTTGGGTCCGGAGCTAGTGCTCGAGCAATGCCCACCCGCTGCCGCATCCCGCCGGAGAGATCCTTAGGATATGAACGCGCAAATTTCTCCAAGCCGAATTGCTTTAATTCTCGATTAACGATTTCATGTTTAACTTTTGGGGAAATTTTTTTCGCCAATAACCCCAGTTCGATATTTTCATAAACAGTCAGCCAGGGAAGTAGCGCAAACTGCTGAAACACAAAACTCATATCCCCTTTTTTCACTTCCGGGCTTAATACTACTTGTCCTTTAAAAGATTTTTCCAAACCCGAAGCTACTCTTAAAATCGTGGATTTGCCAGAACCAGATGGACCGACGAGGATAAAAAACTCCCCGGCTTGGATTTCCAGACTAATATCATTTAGCACCAAAATATTTTTATGGTCTTCCTGGAAATATTTGGTGATATTTTTTAAAGTTATGATGGCTGGCATTTATTCTTCCATTAATTGATGACTTCTGTCCAGAAGCGGCGCCCAAATCAATTTATTGATACTAAATACAATAATTAAAACAGCTAAAATGCCAAAAAACGTAATCATGGGACTCTGGGTATGGCTTTGGAAAAAATTTCCCAATCCGCCTTTTATGTTGACGATAATTTCAGTAGCCACGATAGCACCCCAGCCTTCGCCAACGCCAATAATTGAACCAGTGATCAGCCCCGGAATGCTTAGGGGCAGGATATATTTCTTAAAATAATTAAATCCCGATAGTTGATAAATCTCAGCTGCTTCTTCCCAGTCATGTTTCACCAATTTTAAGGAACTTAATACTGAAAAAAGAATTGGCCAGATCACGGTTAAAACCAGAAAAAATATCACAGTAAAATTTGTCCGGCCGAGATAATAAACAGCCAAAGGCAAAATCGCAAATTCCGGGAAACTCTGTAAAATATCAAAAATTGGCAACGCCACATGCGACAATGGCCCTTTATAAAAAAGAACTGCCAAAACCCAGGCTAAGATCGCGGCTATGATAAACGCGATTAATAATCTTAAGATCGAGGCGAAGACGTCTTGAAATAACGAGCTTACAGCTATTTGCTCAATCTTAGAAAAAAATAATAAAAACAAAAAAGGCGCAACAATGAGCAAAAAGGTTGCTGCCAAATGCAAGCTGGACTTATAAATTTTCATTCGGTGTCTAGGAGTTTTGGACATGTTTTTGTATCTAAATTATACCATAAAAAAAGGCGGAAGACTTAACGTCTACCGCTAAATGGCCTGATCAGGTCCGCCTTGCATTCCGGGCATTTTTTCCTGCCCCTTACTTGCGCCGCGGTGTACGTTCGAGCACATCCTCCGCAAGTCGCGTATCCTCGCTTGATCCGTTCTTCCCGCGTGATCGCGGCATATTGGCCCATGGGCACAACTTCTTCTTCCGTGGTCACGGTCTCAATCCGCGAATGTCGCATGGTTCCTCCTGCTCGGCATACATATTATCATAAATTCACAAAATAAAAAAGACCTATATTGGTCTATTTTCATCCCGCGCAAATGGTGCCGCTGGTCGGAATCGAACCGACATGGCTGTAAAGCCACACGATTTTGAGTCGTGCGTGTCTGCCAGTTCCACCACAGCGGCATCACTTGCGCGCGAAGTCTGCCATTCCGTAACGAAGGCATCTACCTATTTTAGCTTAAACGCCTGATTTTGAAAAGACGTCTTATAAAATAAACAATCACTCCCGCGAGGGCTATGCTAGCCAGTACATCGCCTGGATAATGCACCCCGACAAAAACCCTGGCCACTGACGAAATCAAAGCCCAAACTAAAAAAGGCCAAAAATACCGTGTCCGGAAAAAACTAAAAGCAATACTAAACATAATTACAGCATGTCCAGAAGCAAAAGACTGACCCGGCGCCACAGTGGTCACTAACTGGTGCACGGTCCAAGCTTCAAAAGGGCGCTGACGGTTCACCAGAATTTTTAAAATTTTTACTAGAAAAAAACTAGAAACCGCGCTGCTGATCAAGGCAATATAAAATCTTTCCCTGTGAATTTTATAAAATCCCAAGCCTATTGCCGCTGCGATAAGTATAAATATTCCGTATACTGCGAAAAAATAACCCAAAGCATCCAGCCACGCATAATGGCCAGCCCAGGAATTTATAATTAAAAATAATTTATAGTCGAGGTTAGACAATGAACCAAAAAATAATTGCAATAATTATTCGATAAACACCAAACGCTCGAAAACTGTGTTTTTGGATGTATTTGAGAAAAAATTTAATCGAAAATAACGCTACAATGAAAGCTGTGACAAAACCGACTAACAGCAAATCTAGGGAACTGCTAAAAATTACGTGATAATTTTTGATCAAATCCAAACCCGTCGCCGCGGCCATAGTAGGAATTGCCAGCATAAAGGAAAATTCCACAATTGTCCGCCTCTTAATGCCCATGAGCATGCCACCCACGATTGTCGCCGCAGCCCTAGAAACTCCCGGTACGATGGCAACGGCTTGGAAACATCCTACGAGAAAAGCTTGTTTATAAGTAATTTTAGTTAGTTCTTCTGTATCACTGATTTTTTCTTTGTGCAGCCATTCGAAAATAATCAAAACAAGGCCGCCCAGAAACAAAGACCATAAAACAACTTGATTGTTTCCCAATAAATCCTTAACTAACTTATAAAAAATTAAACCAATAATCCCTGTGGGAATAAATGCGATAATTAAACGTTTAATGACCTCAAGGCTGAATATAATTCTTTTGAAATATAATATCACAACTGCCAATATCGCTCCGAGTTGAATAATAATCTCAAAACTTTTTACAAAATCAGATGAAGTTAAATTCAGAAGCCTGGAAACCAAAATCAAATGGCCGGTGGAAGAAATCGGCAAAAATTCCGTCACTCCTTCCACGATTCCTAATATAATAGCTTGGATAAAATGCATAATTTATTATTTAAATAGCGAGGGTCAGTTTTTTGCGCAAGGCAGCGGCTTGGAGGAGAATTGTGAGGACCTCTCAATGTCCGAACACTTAGTCGCGACAAACGCGACGTCTCCGACAAGCCGCTGCCGAAAGCGTGTCGCCTTAAAAACCGGTCCGAGTGCTAAAGACCCGGGGCTGGGAAATTTTTTGTAAATCGTTTTATTTCGCCTTTGACGTTTTCAGCCACGGCAGGATCAGTAATCACTGCCGCAATCCATGAAGCGACTTTCTGCATTTCTTTTTCTTTCATTCCACGACTAGTTAAAGCCGCGGATCCGAGTCTGATGCCGGAGGGATCAAATGGACTGCGTTTATCAAAAGGCACCATATTCATGTTTAAGATAATCCCAGCGCTTTCCAAAAGTTTTTGCGCATCCTTGCCGCCGATATTTTTATTAGTTAAATCTACTAAGATCAAATGATTATCTGTGCCGTCAGAAACTAATTTAAATCCAAAATCCTGAAGCGCATGGGCTAAGGCTTTTGCATTTTTTACGACTTGCTCGGCATATTTCCGGAAACTTGCTGTATTTACTTCTTTCATAGTCACGGCAATTGCGGCAATCGCGTTTTCATGAGGTCCGCCTTGGGAACCTGGAAAAACCGCTTTATCAATAGCGCTACCGTATTTATCTTTGCACATAATGATAGCGCCGCGAGGTCCGCGCAAAGTTTTATGAGTGGTGGTCGTCACTACGTCAAAAAATGGAATTGGGGTTTGATGCGCGCCCGCCGCAACCAATCCTCCAATATGAGAAATATCCGCCATGGCAATTGCTTTGGCTTTGTCAGCTATTTCTCGAAACTTCCTAAAATCAATTTCTCGAGGGTAAGCTGTGAAGCCGCAAACGATCAATTTCGGATTGACGCGATCTGCGGTTTTCAAAATCTCCATATAATCCAACATGCCGGTTTTAGCGGAGACGCCGTAATGGACAAAGTTGTAAGTTTTGCCGGAAAAATTAACTTTCGAGCCATGAGTTAAATGTCCGCCATGCGCTAAATCCAGAGCCATGATTGTATCCCCTGGCTCTAAAAGCGCAGCATAAACTTCCATATTGGCAGGCGACCCGGAGTAAGGCTGAACATTTACATGCCAATCCACAGGCAAATCAAAAGTTTCTCTGACCCGTTCAATTGCCAATTCTTCAATTTGATCGATGATCTCATTGCCTGCATAATAGCGCTTCCTCGGATATCCTTCCGCGTATTTGTTTGTCAGGATAGAGCCTAAGGCTTCCAGGACTTCATCCGAAGCATAATTCTCAGAAGCGATCAAAGCTAAAACTTCAGACTGCCGTTTCCGTTCTTTCTGAATTAAATCGTAAATTTGTGGATCGTTTTTTTTCAGGCTCATTTCTTTTCTTTTAAAAAACCATAAAACATGGTGAATATCCCAGCGACAATGAAAACATAAAAAATGTTTCCCGTAGTGTCCAGAATCCAGATTCCGAGCAGAGCGGTTAAAATTTTCCCAATCGATAAACTGAATTCGTAAAAAACAGTATAAGCAATAGCCTGGTCTGCTCCGCTAATCCCGGCAAGTTTGTAGCTTAATGCGGTCATCGGGACATTGATCATGGCTTTGCCAGTGCGGGTGAGGCTATCGAAAAAGAAAACTTGGCCGAAGCCAGAGCCAAACTGCCGACAAAACCAGGTTAGTCCATAAAAAACACTGCTGATTTGTAAAAACTTTCCCCACTTCCTCTGGTCTATCACCCTTCCTATATACAACATTATCATGATTGCGATAGCACTTGCAACTGTGATTAAAAATCCTACCCCTAAAAGTTCGGGGACAACTAAAAATATATAAACCGGCCATAAACTCATAAGCATCAAATCTTCGGCATATCCCCAGTATGCAAAAAAGTTCACAGGAAATTTACGTATAACCAGAAGGAAATTCCGAAACCGAAAATTATGTTTAGGATAAATCTCCGCAGAGCGGAACAGCGGATATACCGAAGCCAGCATTAAAACAGATGAGAGGATAAATAATTCTTTAAAACCCAAAAACGCGGCGATAAAACCTCCCACCAATGGTCCGGCCACGGATACCATCTGGATTAAAGAAAATAATAAACCTACTTCCCGCCCTCGCTGATCATCCTTCGCGTTCAGAGCAATATCGGCATGATACGGCGGCCAGAAAAAGGATTTCTGCAATGAGAAAAAAAATGGAGCGATAAAAAATAATATCGGATGAAATTTAATTTGGTAAAGCAAAACCCAGTATAAAACGTAAAAAATATTGGATACAAGTATGGAATGCTTATATCCAATCCTGCTTGTAATTTTTGCAGCCAAGAAAACAAGTATCGCATAACCCAAATACACTAAAGCATAAAAATGCAATATTCCGCTTAAAGAATATCCTAGTCTATACAAAAAAATCGGCTCAAATAAAGTCGTAATCGATAATGCCAAATTCACTACCATGGCATTCCAATAGATTTCTTTGACCTCTTGATTTATTCTATGTGAAAAATAATGCGGCCTGGTCGGAAAGAACATTTTTTATTTGTTTCAAACTAATTGGACCTTCTCTTAATATTTTAACACGATCCGAAACTAAAACCACTGTGGATGGCTTGGTTTTCTTTAATTTCCCGCCATCTAAATAATAATCAGGCTTAACTTTGGAGTTTTCGAATTGTTTTTGGACTTCTGGAGAAGAATAACAGGTTGGCTGGCCGGAGAGATTGGCCGAAGTGGTGGTAATAGGTTTACCCAGAAGCATGGCCAAATCTAATGCTAATTTATATTTTGGCCTCCTGATCCCTAAGGTTCTAGTACCACTACTTAATAATTGCCAAGACCGGCCCTTGGCCTTAAGTGGTAAGACAATTGTTAAAGGCCCGGGCATAAGTTCATCGATTAACTTTTTAGCCGGCTTACTTAAAACTACTAATTTTTCAATCCAGTCCTTGGTCGGCGGTATGACGTGGATAGGATTTTTAAAATCCCGGCCCTTCAGCCGGTAAAGTTTTTTCACAGCCGTTGCATTTGTGGCATCCACAGCCAATCCGTAAGCTGTATCTGTGGGATAAACCACAATACCACCAGCCTGTAATATTTTTACCGCTTCGTTTATGAGGTTCATACATCGGCAGTTTTTTTGCCATCTTTTTTGCTGCCAAAAAAGATGGCAAAAATTATTTAACCACGAAATTAATCAATCTATCTTTCACGAAAATTTCTTTTATGATTTCTTTGCCTTCCAAATATTTTTTCACGTTTTCATCCTGCATGGCTTTTTCTTTCACTTCTTCCTGAGTCGCATGAAGTGGAAATTCCAAAGTCGCCCGGATTTTCCCCAGAACCTGAATGACAATCGTGGAGGTATTATTCACTACCTGCTTTTCGTCGAACTTCGGCCAGGCTTGTTCATGAATCGAATCTTTATGCTTAAGCTGATGCCATAATTCTTCCGTAATATGTGGGGCAAACGGTGCTAATAAAATGAGGAAGCTTTCCCAATTTGCTTGGGACAGCTGCTTGTTTTCATTTAAAAATTCCATAAATGCAGCGATGGCTGTATTGAACTTAAATTGCTCAATATCTGTACTGATTTTCTTAATTAATTTATGGATCTCTTTATTTTCCTCACCCGCTTCGAAAACTTGATTATAACGCCAAACTTTATCCAAAAATCTTTTCACGCCCATAATTCCCTGGTCATTCCAAGAAACACTCGTATCGTGCGGCCCTAAAAATAGTTCATACATACGTAAAGTATCAGCGCCGTATTGATCCACAATTACATCGGGATTCACCACATTTCCTCGCGACTTGCTCATCTTTTCGCCATCAGAGGCTAGTACAATTCCATGGGGAACTCTGCGAGCATAGGCTTCTTTTGTAGTTACCAGTTTTTGATCATACAGAAACAAATTCCAAAAACGCGAATACAACAAATGCAAAGTGGTATGTTCCATGCCGCCGAAATATACATCCACCGGAGTCCAGTATTTTAATTTTTTCTTATCCGCAAATTTTTTGTCATTGGTAGGATCTGTATACCGAAGCCAATACCAAGAACTGCCAGCCCATTGGGGCATGGTATTTGTTTCCCGCTTAGCCGCTCCATCGCAATTTGGACATTTCACATTGACCCAAGAATCAATAGCAGCGAGCGGCGACTCTCCTGTTCCCGTAGGCTCGTAATCTTTCACGTCTGGCAACTTTACTGGCAGCTGATCATCAGGCACAGCTACAATTCCGCATTTGTCGCAATGAATCAAAGGAATCGGCTCGCCCCAATATCTCTGTCTGCTAAAAACCCAATCCCTAAGTTTGTATTGAACCTTAGAAGTTCCGAAATCTTTAGTAATTTTCTTTTTCGCTTCCTGCCAATCCAAATCATTATATTGGGCTGAGTCAATCAATTTACCCTGCTCATTAATAACAGTTTTAATCGGTAATTTATATTTTTTCGCAAATTCCATATCCCGTTCGTCATGCGCAGGTACAGCCATAATCGCACCTGTACCGTAATTTCCCAAAACATAATCCGCGATCCAAACTGGAATTTTTTCTTTCGTTGCAGGATTTATGGCAAAAGCTCCAGTAAATACTCCTGTTTTTTCCTTTTCCAGAGCGCTGCGCTGCAATTCGGATTTATTTTTAGTTTCGTTAACATATTTTTCCACCATTCCTTTCTGCTGTTCTGTGGTAATCTGTTCAACTAATGGATGCTCCGGAGCCAAAACCATATATGTCGCACCAAACAAAGTATCAGGACGAGTGGTAAAAACTTTGATCTTTGAGTTTGACCCTTCTATTTCAAACTCAATCTCAGCGCCTTCACTCTTACCGATCCAATTTTCTTGCTGAATTTTTACTGGCTCTGGCCAGTTTAAGGTTTTTAATCCTTCCAAAAGTTTTTCTGCGTAATCGGTAATTTTCAGATACCACTGGCGGAGTTCTTTTTTTTCTACGGGAGTACCGCAGCGTTCGCAACAGCCATCCACAACTTCTTCATTGGCTAAACCTGTTTTATCTTTCGGGCACCAATTGATCAATCCCGTGGCCTCATAAGCCAAACCTTTTTTATAAAATTGCAAAAACAGCCACTGCGTCCATTTATAATACTCAGGATCTGTGGTATTGATTTCCCGACTCCAATCAAAACTCGTCCCCCAACTCATCAGCTGACGTTTGGCATTGGCGATATTTTTCGCTGTGGAGATAGACGGATGGACTTTATTTTTTATGGCGTAATTTTCCGCTGGCAATCCAAAAGCATCCCAACCGATCGGGTACAGTGTTTCAAACCCACTTAAACGATTAAATCGACTATAGACGTCGCCTGCGATAAAGGGGCGCAAATGTCCCATATGCAGTCCTTCTCCTGAAGGATAAGGAAATTCGATCAAAACATATTTTTTTGGTTTTTTGGTTTCTTTGGCATGATAAAGCCCGGACTTCTCCCAAGTCTTTTGCCATTTCGGTTCGATTTTTTTATGATCGTATAGTTCCATAACTATATAAGTATAGCTGATTTGCAATTTTTCGGAAAAGGATTACAATGTTTAAGTTGCTCCATCGTCGAAGGAGGTCGCCGTGGCTCTAAGCGCAAAAGAAAAACTCGCTCATGTCCTAAGTGCGGTCGTGGAACTCTGCCTGATCGACAGTCGATTCAGCTTTCACTACGAACAGGCAATCTCCGATCCCACCAGGAAAGTTTTTCCTTACCTCGTCTGGCTGGGAGCCGGCATCCCCAAGAAAGATCTGAAGAGTGACCCGGAATTCCACGAGATGCGGGTCGCACTCAAGGATCTCATCGTCAGACATCCCGAATACATTCGTCACGGGCAGCATCTTCTGGCTGAGATCCAGAATCAACAGCCTTCTTTCCGTTGGGAGATGCTCATTATCACCACATCATTGTCGAATACTCCGGCGCCGGTTCGGGATCCAGTTATCCAATCGGCGAATGATCGGAAGTTCCTCAAGACCCTGAGGATCAGCCCCGAAACAGCTTCGGAAGAACCTATTGAAGGACCCTAACCGCCCAGCCTAGTGCTAAGCGGTCTTTTTTTGCCCAAATAATCTTTGCGCATTTTCAAAAGTCTGTTCGCCAATTTTTTCAGCGCTAAGTCCTCTGATCTCGCCAATTTTTTCGGCTACAAATTTTACGTAAGATGGTTCGTTTCTTTTGCCTCGATACGGCGGCGGCGTCAGGTACGGCGCGTCAGTTTCGATTAATATTCGATCAATTGGCGTGTTTAATGCCACCTCGGCTAACTTACCTGTTTTATCAAATGTTAAAATGCCATTTAAGGCCACATAAAAACCGAAATCCAAAAATTTCTTCGCAGTTTCCCAGGTATCAGTAAAAGAATGGATTACTCCCCGGCCTTCCCTATAATGCTGTTGTAAAATATCCAAAACATCATCATAGGCGTCTCGGCAATGCACAATTAGGGCTAAGTTGTGTTTTTTCGCAAAATTTATCTGCGAGATGAAGGCTTGTTTCTGTTTGACAATAGCATCGTATTTATGTTCATCAGGCAGCCGAAAATAATCCAAGCCTGTTTCGCCCACAGCCACGACTTTTTCGTTTAGTAATTTTTCGTACTCAGATTCGTCAAATTCTTCGGCTCGGGATTTAAAATGGCTTTCTTCTTCATCCAGCATTTGCTGCCAAGTATGCACAGGATGTAAACCAATGGCGGCAAACACGCCTTCCGGATATTTGTTAGCCAAATCCACAGCTGACCTCGAAGTATCGATCTGGGTACCAACATTTATCATCCAAGTGCCTGAATCTAAGGCGCGTTTAACCACCTCATCCTGATCCTCTTTGAATGCTGCAAAATTGACATGAGTATGAGTGTCAAAAAATTTCATATTTGGGCTTCATAAAATGGAAATTTGCCGCTGTTCGAGCGACAAAGAACTGGTTAGATCTGTCCTTGTCGCGAGTCCGGCAAATTTCCGACTTTCTTTTGGATACTTTTCTTTCCTAGAAAGAAAAGTGGTGAGAAAAATTATTCTATCTTTAAAAACAAAGGTTCTGCTTTCTTAATATCACCAGATTCTAAAACTTTACGAATCTTATCGGCTGTTTCTGGTAATATAGGAGCTAACTTCAGAGAAATATCAAACAGTAAACTGGCTAAGCTGAATAATAATTGCTTAACTTTCTCAGGTTCTGTTTTATAAAGCTCCCAAGGCTTGGCTTTATCTATCAATTGATTGGCCCAGGCAATTTCTTTCCAGATCAAAACTAACCCTTCAGAAAAATTCAAAGTATAGAAGGCGGCTGAAGCTTCGGATAAATCTTTCGGGCTATGGGAGAAATCCTCGATTTGCCCCTCCAGATATTTTTCAATCATGTTAGTGGTGCGGGAAAAAAGATTACCCAAGCCATTGGCCAGATCACCGTTATACCGAGCCTTTAATTTCTCTTCGCTGACATCTCCGTCCTGGCCAAACGGCACTTCCCGAAGAAGAAAATACCGCACGGCATCTGAGCCGTATTTAGCGACCCAGTCATTTGGGTCAATGGCATTACCCAGACTTTTACTGATTTTTTCGCCATTGATCGTAAAAAAACCATGAGCAAAAATTTTCTTTGGTATTTCTTCCCCAATGGCTAAAAGAAGCGCTGGCCAGATTACACAATGAAATTTAATAATATCTTTCCCAATCAAATGAATATCCGCTGGCCAATATTTTTTAAATCTAGCCAAGTCTTCGCCCCAGCCTAGGCCTGAGCAATAATTAAACAAGGCTTCCACCCAGACATACACAGTCTGCTTGTTATCCCAAGGCAGAGGAATTCCCCACGAAACATTTGGACGGGAAATTGCAATATCTTCCAGTCCCGAACGGATAAAAGACAAGACCTCGTTTTTCCGGCTAGCTGGCGCAATCGCCAGATCATCATTTTCGATTTTTTCTTCTAAAATCTTTTGGTAATCGGATAATTTAAAAAACCAATTTTTTTCTTTGATTAATTCCGGTTTAGTCTTATGATCCGGACAGACACCATTGATCAAATCAGATTCTTTAATAAACGCCTCGTGCCCTACGCAATACAATCCTTCATAATCCCCTTCATAAATTTTTCCGGAATCCTTTAGTTTGTTCAAAAATTTAGCAACTGCCTGTTCATGCTCTTTATCAGTCGTTCGAATGAAATGGTCTGGGGCGATACCGAGCTGGTCCCAGGCAAAAGAAAACTTGGCGGAAATTTCGTCCGCGAATTCTTTGGGCTTTTTACCGGCTTTTTCCGCAGCCTGGGCAATTTTCGCGCCATGCTCATCCGTGCCGGTTTGAAAATATACATCCTCACCTAACTGCCGATGCAGACGCGCTAAAACATCAGCAGCCAGAGTGGTGTAGGCGCTGCCAATATGCGGTTTATCATTTACATAATAAATCGGCGTTGTAATATAAAACTTTTTTTGTTCGTCAGTCATATTAAAAAACAGCCTTTCTGGCTGTTAAATTATAACATAAAAACCGGTCCTGAGTCAGACTAGGACCCCAGCTCGTTTTCCTCTAAAACGTCTGAAACAAATACGGAAATCCCGCTCATAATAGGCACAGCCAGAAGTGCGCCGATAATCCCGCCTAAAGTCGTGCCAATTAAAATTCCTAAAATCACTAGCACTGGATTCAAGCCAACGCTTTTACTCATAACAATCGGCACAATGATATTGGATTCCAACTGCTGAGCGATCACCCACATAATCAAAACCGCGATCGCTAAGGCCGGGCTTTGGATGAATGCAAAAAAACAAGCAATCACGCCAGAGATAAACGGTCCGATAATCGGGACGATTTCAAATATGCCGGCGATCAACGCCAAAACTAGAGCATATTTTACCTTTAAAACTGTAAGGCCTATAAACACCAAACCAAAGATAACGGCTGATAAAATAAACTGACCCAATACCCATGCCCCCATTTTCCGTTGAATTTGATTGACTAACTTAAACACATAAGCCTGATGCTTAAACGGCGCTAAATGTTTGATAAAATTTTTCATGCCGCTTTCTTCCGCAGTCAGATAAAAAGAAATTACCAAAATAGTTATCGTGGAAATAATGCCGGTTAATACTCCTTTGGTGGTTTGAAAAATCGTAGCCCCAAAATTATTTGTAAATTCTTTCAAGCTATTATTAATGGATGTGCCGATAGTGGAGTGACTGAGGCTTTCCCGATACACGCCGATTTTCGAAATAAAACTTTGGAAAACATCCGCGTTTCTTATTTCAGTGAATTGGGCTCCTATGGTCGGAGCCAGGAGAAAACCTACTAAAGCAATAAGTCCAAGTACTACGATATATACCATCAATACGCTTAAGCCCCGCGGTATTTTGTGTTTATACAAAAAATCGGCCAAAGGATCCATAGCAGAGGAAATAATTATGGAAACCAGCAAAATAAGTAAAACATCGCGGACTAACCAAAAAAGCCATAATAACAAAATGACCATTACGATCTTAAGTATAGTCACAGTTGAAATATTTATAGTTTTTGGGTTCTCTGCCATAGATTAAGTATACCTACTTTCTCAGTTTTCTCAAAATTGCGATATTTTTCGGATCATCTTTTGGGTTATCTTTCGGGGTTTCTAAAATCCAATCCAGTTTACCTAAAGATTTCTGGGAAGCCATGGCCTGAAACCCTTCTAAACCGATCTTGCCCTGACCAATATTTTCATGCCGATCCAAATGTCCGCCCAGTTCGCCTTTCGAATCATTGGCATGGACTAGTTCCAACTTTTTTAAGCCAATAACTTTATCAAATTTTTTCACAGTATCTTCCACGCTTTTTTTATTTCGGATATCATAGCCTGACGCAAACCAGTGGCAGGTATCTATGCAAACCCCGAAATCAAACTTCGCCAAAGATTTATCAAATAATATATTGGCAATTTCCTCAAAAGTATCGCCCACCACCCGTCCGGATCCAGCCGACATTTCTAACAGAAGTCTAGTGCTTCCTTTATAACCGGTAAGCACTTTTTCAATAGCTTTAACTACTCTTTTGGTTCCTTCTTCATCGGTCAGCTCGCCAAAACTTCCGAGATGGGTCATGATCGCAGTGGCGCCAAGCAGCGTACCTCGCTCTAATTCTTCACGCAGAACTGAGATAGAACCATAGTAAACATTATTTTTTATTGAAGCTAAGTTTATAAAATACGGCGTGTGAATATAAAATGCTCCCTGTTTGTGTTTTTTCATTTCAGCTTTGAACCGTTCGGCAACTTCCGGAGTAATTGGCTTTACTGGGCCGCCGTGTGGGCTGCGTGAAAAAATCTGGAATACTTCAGCGCCAACCTTGGCTGCATTTCCAGGAGCATTGGCTATATCACCTGCGATTGAAACGTGTGTTCCGATCCGCATATTTTACATTTTCATCCTTTTTTCAAAAATTGATTTGTCTGGGAAAGGACCGATCACGGAGGCGACCAAACTATTTTTCTGGAATAATTGTTTGGCCAAGGCTTGAATTTCTGAAGAGTCAACTTTATCAATTTTCGCAAACGCTTCTTTAGGGGTTTCGATTTTATCCATAAACGCACTTTGCGTCAGATACCAATCCAAAGTCCCATGCGGATCTTCCATTGCCAAGACGGTTTTACCTTTTACATACTCTTTCGCTTTAGTGAGTTCCTTATTGGAAACCCCATCGTTCACCATTTTCATTAATTCATCTAAAATCACTTCCAAAGCTTCAGGTGCGGAAGAAACTTTTAATCCCGCCCGCACATAAAAATTCCCGGTGTCTAAATAATTATTAGTAGAAGCGCCAACATAATAAGCCAAGCCTCGGCGCTCGCGAATTTGAAGGAATAATCTCGAACTCATGCCCCCGCCTAGAACCGTTGATAATAATTGCAACTGAGGGTTTAATTTATGATTATAGTCAAAAGCTTTAAACCCAACCATCATATGGGCTTGTTCGGTTTGCTTATTCTGCACAGAAAGCTTTGGCGTATTCTGTTTGCCCTTAACATTTTCCGGTTGACCAATCTTAGTAGCGGGCAAATTGCCCCAGGATTTTTCAATCAGTTTTTCAAGTTCAGTTTCATTAAACTTTCCAGCAATTGCCACTATAACATTCGAGGGTTGATACCATTTTTTGCGGTAATCCACAATATCTGATCTTTTCAAAGATCGGATTACTTCTGCCGTTCCTGCGATATCGCGGCCCAAAGCCGTGTCTGGCCACATAGTTTCTTCAAATAAAGATTCAATATGAATCTGCGGATTATCTTTATACATGTTTATCTCTTCGATAATCACGCCCTTTTCGCGTTCTACTTCTTTTTCATCAAAAAGAGGATTTTGCACCAGATCAGCTAACACATCCATAATCAATGGCAAATGTTCAGAAGTCGCCCGAATATAATACTGAGTATGTTCTTTGCCTGTGTTGGCATTGAATTCGCCCCCTATAGAGTCCACGACTTCGGAAAGTTTTTTCGCAGTGGGATATTTTTTTGTGCCCTTAAAATGCAGATGCTCCAAAAAATGCGAAATGCCGTTGACCGGAGCCTCTTCATAACGCGAACCGGCTTTTACAAACACGGACATAATGATAGACAAGGCATTTGGGATAGGCACGCTTAAAAGCGTTAAGCCATTTTTATAGGTTTTCTTAAGGTATGGTTGAGACATATTTATTTAAACTTCTCCGTAAAATAATTTTCTAAATCATCTATTTTAATGCGTTCCTGGGCCATGCTGTCACGATCCCTGACTGTGACTGAATTATCATTCATACTTTCGAAATCCACGGTGATGCAATACGGCGTCCCAATCTCATCTTGCCTGCGGTAGCGTTTGCCAATTGAGGCGGTTTCGTCATACTGGCACATCCAAAAGTTTGAAAGATATTTTAAAATCTCCTGGGCTTGAGTAGTTAGGGGTTCTTTTTTCGAAAGCGGAAGGATTGCAATTTTAATCGGCGCTAAAAACTTCGGCAGTCTCAGGGTCACTTCAGTTTCATGCACTGCGTCTTCTTTGCCCGAGCGCGCTTCGGATTCTGAATACGCATCGACTAAAACCGCCAGCATAATTCGATCCAAACCAAAAGTAGGCTCTACTACATACGGAATAAATTCTTCTTTCGCCGTTTCATCTTTATATTTTAGATTCGCACCGGAGTGATTAATTTGATTTTTCAAATCATAATCCGTGCGATTGGCAAGTCCAGCCATCTCATCCCAGCCAAAAGGAAATTTGTAATAAGTATCCACTGTGCGTTTAGAATAATGCGCTAATTCATCTTTAGGAAGCTCAACGGTTTTGAAGTTCTCTTTCTGCAAACCTAAGGACACGAAAAATTCTTGCTGATAATTTAGCCATTCTTCAAACGCCCGATCATCATCTCCCGGTTTGACGAAATACTCTAGTTCCGCGATTGTAAACTCCTTCATGCGGAAAAAGAAATTTCCGGTAGTGATTTCATTTCTAAACGACCGGCCGATCTGAGCAATTCCAAATGGCAATTTTCGGCGCATAGACTCTTGGACTAATTTAAAATCCGTAAACATAGTCTGCGCAGTTTCTCCTCGCAAATAAACCGTGGATTTACTGTCCTCAGTGGTGCCGATAAAAGTTTTGAAAAGTAAATTAAAATTTTTCGGTTCTGTCCATTCTACAGTTTTACCTTTATGAGTCGCTTCGTGCGCTTTGATTTCTTCAGGCTTATCAGCACGCAAACGCATATGACAGACTTTACATTCTACCAATGGATCAGTGAAATTTGAAATATGTCCTGACGCTTCCCATACTTTTGGATTCATGATAATTGGCCCGCGAACCCCGACCATGTCTGATCTTTTCTGGACAATTTTTTTCCACCAGAAATTGCTGATATTGCGAAAAAGTTCAGCGCCTAGCGGCCCATAATCATAACTATTGGCCAGCCCGCCATAAATTTCCGAACCAGGAAAAATAAAACCCCGCCTTTTACAGAGCGAGATCACCTTTTCCATCAAATCATTTTTTTCTTCTTTCATTATATTAAGTAACGCTGGATGCTTAGGATTAGCCCTAAACTGGATGCGCCACCCTTTCTGTAT
>DATJFX010000066.1:0-17170 GCA_035495465.1 Candidatus Methylomirabilota bacterium | reverse complement strand
GCCCTCCTGGGCGTTTTGGATTCAATGAATTAATAATACTCTTAAAATTCTCACTTTTCAAGACATATTAAAACCCCGCTTGTGCGGGGTTTTAAAGTGGTAAATCTAGACTAGGAAGCTGATAATCAGGAGGGCCACGATGTTGATGATTTTAATCATCGGATTTATTGCAGGACCAGCGGTATCTTTATATGGGTCGCCGACTGTATCGCCGGTAACCGCGGCTTGATGAGCCAAAGATTTTTTACCGCCGTAATTTCCTTCCTCAATATATTTCTTCGCATTGTCCCATGCCGCACCACCACTGGTCATAGAAATGGCCACGAATAATCCAGTGACGATAGAGCCGACCAAAACTCCGCCTAAAGCTTTCGGACCTAGGAAAGGAGTGAAACCGACTATGATCGGAACGACTACCGGTATTAAGGCCGGCAAAATCATTTCTTTAATAGCTGCTTTAGTCACAATGTCCACGGCTTTGCCGTAATCAGGTTTTGCCGTACCCGCCATAATGCCAGGAATTTCTTTAAACTGTCTGCGGACTTCTTCCACTACTGCGTGTCCGGCTTTGCCCACAGCCTGCATAGCCATGGAAGAAAAAAGATAAGGCAGCAAGCCGCCGATTACCAATCCCGCCAAAACTTTTACATCTGACAGGTCAAAAGTTAAAGCATGCCCGAGACCTTTTAATTCTTCAGTATAAGATGCAAATAATACAACTGCGGCTAAGCCAGCGGAGGCGATCGCATAGCCTTTGGTGATAGCTTTGGTGGTATTGCCTACAGCATCTAAAGCATCAGTAGCGGTACGGATAGAATCCGGCAGGCCCGACATTTCAGCGATACCTCCGGCATTGTCTGTGATTGGTCCGAATGCATCAATTGCCACAATTATTCCAGCCATGGAAAGCATGGACACTACGGCAATGGCTGATCCGTATAAACCGCCGAAATGATATGAAACTAAAATCCCGCCCAGAATAGTCAAAACTGGGAGTGCCGTAGACTGCATAGATACAGCTAAGCCTGTGATAATATTTGTTCCGTGACCGGTGGTTGATGCTAAAGCTATCGATTTAACTGGATTAAAACTTTTCGATGTATAGTAATCGGTAATAATCACCATCAAGCCGGTAACTACCAGTCCCACAAGTGAAGAATAAAATAACCCTTTCCGGAACAAGGAACCGAATAGAGAAAAAGTAATCCAATAAAATCCCAAACCCGACAGGACAGCTGAAACGACTAAGCCCTTATAAAGGGCAGCCATGATATAGTTACCAACTAAATTGACGAAAAAGCTCCCGATAATGCTCGCAAAAATTGAAATTGCTCCCAAAACCAGGGGATACATGATAAAGAGATTGACGCTTGGCGTGCCTCTGAAAATTATGGAACCCAAAAGCATAGCGGCAATTGTGGTGACTGCATAAGTTTCAAATAAATCAGCAGCCATGCCTGCGCAGTCTCCGACATTGTCGCCCACGTTGTCTGCGATCACCGCGGGATTTCTTGGGTCATCTTCAGGAATTCCAGCTTCGATTTTTCCCACTAGGTCAGCTCCTACGTCTGCGCCTTTGGTAAAAATACCGCCGCCCAGCCTAGCAAAAACGGAAATCAAACTGCCGCCAAAACCAAGCCCGATCAGGGATTTGATATCTCCCGTAAAATGATAGAATAAACTGACGGACAATAATCCTAGTCCGACTACGAAAAATCCTGTCACAGCTCCGCCTCGGAAAGCTACGTTAAAGGCCTCTTTCAGTCCTGCTTTAGCAGCTTCAGCAGTTCGGACGTTTGCGCGCACTGCTACGAACATCCCGATAAAGCCAGCCAAGGTCGAAGCTAACGCCCCCACCACAAATCCTGCTGCTGTGTGTGCGCCTAAAAATTTCCAAATAATAATTGCTAAAACGACTGCAACTAATGCCACTGTTTTATATTGACGGGTAAGATAAGCGCTCGCGCCTTCCTGAATGGCACGAGAAATTTCCTGCATCTTGTCATTACCAGCAGATCTTTTCATGACGTTTAGAGTCAAAAGCAAGCCATAAACGATAGCAGCAAGTCCTGCCACAATAGTGAGCGCGAAAATATTTGATTCCGTAAACATAATTCTATTTATTAAGATTAATTAAAAGGCCTGTTCAGCCCTCCCAATTATAGCTGAAATTGCTTTGTTTTTCAACCGATAGTAATATTAGCCTATGCCGTATAAAAAAGTCAGCATCGTCATCCCAGTTTATAATGAAGGGGCGACAATTCAATCCGTAATCGATCAGGTGAAGCTAGCTGATGTTTTAGGCCTGGAAAAAGAAATTATTTTGATTGATGATTGTTCTACGGATAATACCGATGAGATAATTAAGCGTAATTCCGATTCTTTCATTCATGTCAGGCACACAATTAATCAGGGCAAAGGCGCTGCTTTGCAAACTGGATTTAAATTGGCCACTGGCGATATCGTGGTTGTACAGGATGCGGACCTAGAATACGATCCAGCGGAAATCCAGAATATCTTAAGCCCTTTTATCACTCTGGGCGCGCAGGTCGTGTATGGTTCGCGGTATTTAATGCCGGATAAATCTCTAAGTTTTTGGCATAGCTTTTTTAATAAACTATTTACCCGGCTGGGAAATATTTTTACAGGGCTTACACTCACGGATATCATGACCTGCTATAAAGCTTTTAACCGTGATGCACTTGAAAGTTTTTTAGGCCGCTTAAACTCTAAAAGATTTGGCTTTGAACCGGAAGTTACGGCCCGACTGGCGAAAGCAAAATTTAAAATTATAGAAGTTCCAATTTCGTACAAGCCGCGGAGCCACAGCCAGGGCAAGCATATGAGTTTTTGGAGTGAGCTAGAATGTTTATGGGTTTTGATTAAATACAGTATTATTCAATAATGAAAAAAGTTCTTGATTTTACCAGCGTAGTCGGTATCGTCCTTGTGATAGGAATTCTTAGTATTATATTTTCAAATCAAAAAATGCCCAGTGCTTTAATTTTACCTGTGCCGTTTACGGCCCAGGCACCGACAAATCTGTGGGATCGCAATGAAGACTGCGAAGAAGCTTCCATTACTATGGCAACGGCTTTTCTAAATGGCCAGACCCAGGATAAAATATCTGCTTCTGACGCGCTCAAAGCCATTAACCAATTAAAAAATTGGGAAGAAGTAAATATCGGATACAATGCCAATACCGGAGCGGATGCCACGACTGCGATGGCTAAAGGGGCTTTTGGGTTAAAGGTAAAACAAATCAAAGATTATACCGAGGAAGATCTAAAACAGGCTTTGAATCAGCATCAGGTAATTCTACTTCCGATCAATGCCAAACATCTGGGCAATCCGGCATATCACACCAATGGACCTTTGTATCACATGATCGTGGTTCGGGGATATAGGGATGATACTTTTATTATCAATGATCCAGGAACAAATAGCGGCGATGGTAATGAGTATACTTTTGCGACTCTGAAAAATGCAAGCGCGGATTGGGACCAAACTGCGAAAGCTATGGATCCGACTCGAAAGATCGCCCTGATACTTTCCAAATAAAAAACCGCCCTCTGGGCGATAATTTGTCTTGTCTAATTCCTTATTGGCTGACGGGCAAGTTTATTGGCTGGGGAGGAAGGATTCGGACCTTCGATGAGGGATTCAGAGTCCCTTGCCTTACCACTTGGCTACTCCCCAATACTCAATACATTTTACATTTTTAGAGAGAAAAATTCAACCGGCAACGTTTTTAAAATATCTTCATGTTGTTTTCACATCTTTGTGAGAAAATTATACTGTGTAGTTCTTTACAAGAAGTGTATAATTAATTCACATAATTAATCTAAAAATTTATGAACAACAAAACCTTATGGACTATTCTTGGAATTATAGTGGTCGTGGCGTTGGGTATCTGGGTATATAAAAGTCAAAATCCCACCAATCCCACTACTTCGGTAACTAATAATTCCACGCAAAATTCCTCTGATCAATCCAGCGCTCAGCCCACTTCCTTAAAGTCATTGTTAAGCTCAGGCTCAAGCCAGCAATGTACTTTCAATGATACAGCTTCCAACACCTCAGGAACTGTGTATGTAACCAGTGGCCATCTGCGAGGGGACTTCACTTCGACCGTCAATGGCGCGACGCAAAAATCTCACCTGATTTCAGACGGCCAAACCAGTTATATTTGGATTGATGGCATGACCACCGGCTTTAAAACTAACTTTGGCGCCACTACTCAAGGCAACAATCAAGTCCAAAGTGTTGATCCAAATAAAAGCATAGACTATTCCTGTACCAGCTGGAATGTGGATTCAAATATGTTTACAGTCCCGACTACAATACAGTTCGCTGACTTAACCGCGATCCAAGGTAGTAACAGTTCGCCAAGCACCTCCACCGAAGCATGCGCAGGCCTGACAGAACCTGCTAAAACCCAATGTATGCAGTCCTTCCGCTAAGTATTGACTTGGGGTTACGGATGTGCCATACTGTCTGCGCAGAACATTTATGTGTAGAAAAGTCGTCGAGTTTCGCAAACATAAGCTATTTGCTCATTAATCAAACAATTTATTCAATGAACGGTACAATCAAAAAACTGACAGACAAAGGATTCGGATTTATTTCCGTCCCAGGCCAAGAGAAGGATTTATTCTTCCACAGCAAATCCTTAGTCGGAGTTCAGTACGCTGACCTTCACGAAGGCGATTCTGTTTCTTTCGAAGTCGAAGACTCTCCAAAGGGACCAAACGCTGTCAACGTCCAAAAAGCTTAAATTTAAGCTTCAAATCCCCGGTCTAACCGGGGATTTTTTTATGCTTCCGCTATTGCTTGACTTCCTGAAGCTATGGGCTATGATGAATTTATAAACGATTAATTTTTAGATCAAAAGTGAAAGGAAAAGCGAGCGAAAAAGTAAAAAAATCTGACTTTTTATGGAGGATAGGATTTGAAACTATACAAGAGTTAGAGCAGGAACAGGGCATTTTGGCTTCAGGGAAGGAAGAAATTTATGGCTGCATCTTTGGTCGTGATTCATTGATTAGTGCTCTCAAGCTTCTCAGAACATATTCGAAAACCAAAAATCCGTATTTTTTGTCCCTTGTGAAAAAGATTCTTCTGAATTTAGCTACCCTGCAAGGGACTTCTGTAAATATTGAAAGTGGGGAAGAACCGGGCAAAATGATTCATGAATACCGCCCGACTAACCATGAGCATCTGACACAAAAAGAAACAGGTCCTTGGTATCTTTACCAGGATAAAATCATGCGTAATTACGATAGTGTGGATAGCACACCGCTTTTTCTCATTACCTCATATCGTTATATCCAAGCCAGTGGAGATACAGAAACTGCTGCCAAACTTTTACCAAATGTAGAAAAAGGTTTGGAATGGATGCGGACCTTTGCCGATATAAATCAAGACGGCTTTATCGATTATCACTTCCATCCCAACCGCCAGTTTGGCGGACTAAAAACTCAGAGTTGGATGGACAGCCATGAATCGTTATTTCATGACGATGACCAGCCGACGCCTTACCCGATAGCGCCTGTAGAAGTTCAGGCGTATGTGTATTTGGCTTACAAATTGTGGGCGAATTATTTTACTTTTTCGAACGGCCAAAAAAGCCTAGAACTGGAAAAATTAGCCCAACAACTGAAGGCGCGCTTCAATAAATCTTTTCTATTATCTTCGGACAAACTTGAAATTGCCGCAGCCTTGGATGGCAATGGCAAGCCCTTGCGTGCAGCCAGATCCAGCATGGGGCATATCCTCTGGGCTTCGGTAACGCAAGAGCTCGACGGATATTCAGATAGTATTTTAGATTACCATTTAATACCAGCTTTGGTGGATCGATTGTTGGCCCCGGATTTATTTGAGCCGGAGGCGGGAATTCGTACTTTGAGTAGTCTTTCTCATAAATATGATCCTAACAGCTATCATAATGGATCAATTTGGCCGCATGACACCGCTATAATTGCCGAAGGTATGGAAAACTTCAGGTATCTGAAAGAAGCTAAATTAGTGCGGGCTTCTCTCCGCAAAAGCTGGCAGCATTTCGGCACTGCTATTGAGCTTTTCGTGTATTCAGGCGGCCAGCACCGAGAATATCTCACCAGTTCGGGCCGGGGAGCTTGTAAAAAGCAAGCTTGGAGCGCGGCGTCGATTTTAGCCGAAGCGTAATTAGATTTCTTTATTGAGGATTTTTTTATAAAGCTGCTCATATTCAACAGCCATTTTTTGGCTGTTGAAATTTGCTAATGCATACTCCCGGCAATGTGGCCGGTTGATAGTCTTTATTTTGCCTATAGCGTCAATCATTTCTTCCATAGAATTTACTACGAATCCAGTTTCACCATCTTTTATTATTTCTGGGATCGACCCTTTATTCATGGCAACTACTGGGCATCCGCAGGCCATAGCTTCGATTAGGGTCAAACCAAATGGTTCTCGCCAAGTGATGGGGTGGAGAAACACCAAAGCTTTGCTCATAAGCTCATTTCGTTTTTGTTGATTTACCTCACCAATCCACTGAATCTGATCAGATAAATAGGGTTCAACGTATTCCTGGAAATAGCTTCGGTCTTCTTCGTCTAACTTGGCAGCTAAGATTAAGCGTTTCTGTAAGCGCAAACTGACTTGAATCGCTATATCCGCTCCCTTGGTACGGGAAATCCGTCCCACATATAGCATGTAATCCTCAGGCTTATCTGAAAAAGGATAGTCTGCCATGGGCAGGCCATTGTAAATCGTAGGCCCATAGTGCACTTCGGGCACAATAGCCTGAGCTTTTGAAATTGTAACAATATAAGGATTTTTTAGTTCTTGAAAAATTTTCTGATTATTCGGATTAAATTCTCCATGCACAGTCATGACTACGGGAGTTTTCGACAGGTTGGCAGTGGGCAGACTGATATAACTGTTATGGTCATGAATGATATCAAATTGATCCTGCAGCTCGTAGGCTTTTCCGATGTTTAACAAGCTCCAGGCATTGGCGCTGTAAAGTTTCTCGACTTTTGCTTCCCGAAGACTTATTGGATAAACAGAAATTAGTTTCGCGCTCGTTTCCGAATCGCCACTGGCAAATAAAGTTACATCATGGCCGCGCCTAACCAATTCCTCGGTAAGAGCGTGGACTACGCGCTCGGTTCCACCATAAGTTTTAGGCGGCACTCTTTCGATTAAAGGAGCAATTTGAGCAATTTTCATTTTCATAATCAATAGATTAAACGTAGCGTATAGTACAAGCATTACTGACCCTAGTTTTTATTTACACATAAAGTATAATAAAGATATATTATGAAGAAAACCTTAATTTCTTTAGTATTAATCGTAATATTTGGTTTTTATACGATATCCATACGCAAGTCCAATTCAGGAATAACGGATATCGGTTCTTCGCAAATTCCAGAAAGTCCGGCAAATTCTCTGACTCCAGCTCCGGATAGTTCCAGTCCATCACAAACCACACCTACCCCAACAACGCCAGCGCCAGGGACAAAAATTCAATCCAAGGGTCAATATAAAGACGGCTCGTATACTGGCAGTGTGGCAGATGCTTTTTATGGCAATCTTCAGGTTAAAGCCGTGATCTCTGGGGGTAAAATTACGGATGTAGTTTTTCTTGATTACCCTCATGATCGCAGTACATCGCTTATGATAAATCGTCAGGCGTCCGTGTATCTGAAGCAGGAAGCTATCCAGGCGCAAAGCGCGAATGTAAATATCGTAACCGGTGCAACTGATTCGAGTATCGCGTTCCGACAATCTTTAGCGTTTGCTCTTAATCAAGCGAAGAATTAATGATAAAAGATTCCCGCGAAATTATGGGTATGCCGATTACGGTGGAAATCATTGATCCGCAGGCCACAAAAAATGACGCTGATAAAATTTTTCAGTACTTCGTAGCTGTTGATAAAAAATTTAGTACGTATAAGGCAGACAGTGAAATCAGTAAAATTAATAACCATCAGCTTAATCCGCGGGAATTCAGTTCAGATATGCAGGAAATTATAGCCTTGGCTGATCAGACAAACCGGCAGACTTCAGGCTATTTCGATATCCGTAAACCTGACGGCACCTTAGATCCATCAGGCTTAGTCAAGGGTTGGGCCATCCATAATGCAAGTTTGATACTTAGCGGCGCGGGGTTTAAAAATTTTTATATCGAAGCAGGCGGGGACATACAAGCTTATGGCCGCAATGCGGATAATAAAAAATGGAGCGTAGGAATTCGCAGCCCATTTCAGTCGGCTGAAATCATTAAGGTAATTTTTTTAGAAAATAGGGGAGTAGCCACCTCCGGCACCTATGAACGCGGGTTCCATATCTATGATCCAGTTCATAAAACCATCGCTCCGAAAGACATCGTCAGCTTAACAGTAATTGCTAAAGACGTTTATGAAGCCGATAGGTTCGCTACAGCCGCATTTGCCATGGGACGGGAGGGGATTGGATTTATTGAACGGACAGCAGACTTAGAAGGATATTGTATTGATATTAATGGCTTAGCGACCATGACCAGTGGTTTCGAAAAATATACATATGCCTAAATTTATCGATAATTTTTTAAACCGAATCACCATGTACTGGCTGGTGCTTTATTTTTTGATTGTACTCATCGGATTTGCTGAGATCTTGGCGTTCTTTCACAAGCTCGCCTTTGGCCCTTGGACATTATTTTTTTCCACGACTCTTATCCTCGCGGTCTGCTGGATTTTGAACAAAATATTTTCCTGGACGTTTAAAGTCCCGGCTAATAAAGAATCAGTTTACATTACCGGACTAATTTTGGCTTTAATTATCACCCCTGCGCAAAACTATAACCAAGAATATATTCTGTATATTTTATGGGCATGTATCTGGGCTATTGCCTGCAAATTTCTTCTAACTATAAAAAGAAAGCACATCTTTAACCCGGCTGCTTTCGGGGTCGCCATAACCGCCTTGGCTTTAAACCACGGCGCCAGTTGGTGGGTGGGCTCGGGTTCGATGCTCATCTTAGTTTTATTGGGCGGGATATTGGTAGTGAGAAAGATTAAGCGCGCGAAGCTTGTGTTCAGTTTTCTTCTAACCGCGACGCTTACTTTCGCTGTCTTTACCTTCGTCAACCGTGGCGATTTAATCCATTCAATAAAAATCTTGTTTGTAGATACGCCTTTCTTTTTCTTTGCCTTTATTATGCTGACCGAACCTTTGACTACGCCGCCCACGAATTTGCTGCAGATTTATTATGGCGGGCTGGTCGGCCTGCTGTATGCGCCACAAATCCACATAGGCTCCGTTTATTCGACGCCAGAACTCGCACTTTTGATTGGCAATCTTTTTTCTTATTTAGTCAGCCCGAAAGTCAATTTATTATTAATCTTAAAACATAAGCATAAAGTTGCGGATTCCATATATGAGTTTGTGTTCAAGTCGGAAGACCGCCTGAATTTTAAACCCGGGCAATATATGGAATGGACATATGGCCATAAAAATCCAGACAGCCGGGGAAATCGCCGCTACTTCACGATCGCCTCGTCTCCCACAGAAAAAGAAATGATGTTCGGAATAAAGTTTTATAATCCTGCAAGCAGCTTTAAATCCAATTTGCTTCATTTGCATCCGGGCTCGAAAATTTTTGCCGGCGCCCTGGCTGGTGATTTCGTGCTGCCGGACCGGTCGGAAGAAAAACTGGCATTCATAGCTGGAGGGGTGGGGATCACGCCTTTTCGGAGTATGTTTAAGTATCTAATTGATACCAAGCAGGCACGCGACATTGCGCTATTTTATTCAAATACGACAGCAGACGAAATCGCCTATCAGGATATTTTATCCCAAGCGCAGAGAGAGATTGGAGCCAAAATTTTTCTGACTCTGACTGACCAGTCCAGGCTACCTATGAATTGGGCAAATTACACGGGCTATGTCGATTCTGCTATGGTTATGGATTCCTTGCCGGATTATCAGAGCCGAACCTTTTATATTTCGGGTTCGGACGGATTTGTCTCCAGCATGAAAAAAACTTTGCGGCAGATCGGCGTGGCCGGGCATAAAATTAAAACTGACTTCTTTCCCGGTTTTATTTAAGATATACTGATATATATGGATAACGAAGAAAAAATCAGTCAAGAATTGCAAACCCTGCAACAACTAGCCCAGCAGGATAAGAAAATTGACGTCGCCTCTTTGCTTTTAGATGCTTTACAAAAGCAGCAGCAAAACTTGCTTTCCGACAAAGAAAAAAGATGGGGATATTTAATTTCGATCGGTGTGCCTCCGTTTGGCCTTTTGTTTGCCTTGAAGTTTTATTTTTCTGGCAAGGAAGATGGCAAGCAAGCGGCTTATCTTTGCATTGCACTGACTGTTTTTTCGATCGTTCTATTTTGGTTTTTTGTTAAAGTTATATTTTCCTCTTCCGGCACTAGTGTTGATCAGATTTATAACAATACAAATATTAACGATATTAAGTCCCTTTACCAGTAATGACTCCGCAGACAAAAAAAATTCTGCAAGTGGCGACAGGAATCGGTTTGATTATCATAGGATTCGCCGCTTTGGTCACACCTTTTACGCCCGGTTCGTGGTTAATTTTCGTGGGTCTGGAACTTTTAGGCATTCGCGTGGCTTTTTGGGAGAAACTTAAAAGTCGATTATTAAAAAGAGATAAATAAAAAAACGCCCCAAGAGGGGCGTTTTTTTATTAGTAAGAATTTTGATCGTCTGGGTATGAGATCCGATTTGGATTATAGCTGGATGCTGGTCTATGGTTTGCATCAAATCCTTGATCCACGGGCCGGTTCGGGTTAGGTTTTGAGAAGCGATCATGGCTTTTAAATTTGCCAGGAGTTTTAAATCCCGGTCTTGAGGATCTGGAATTTTTCTGATCATGATCGCGCATGTAGGAATGTCTGTGAGTAGGGCGAGGGGAATCCTGTCTAAAAGTCGGGCGATTTTCAGGTCGACGAGAAGGACGGAACTCTCGTCTCGGCGCATAAGGCTCAGTCGGAACTGCGGCAAGCTCTGGTAAATTTTTAATAGGCAAAGTGGTACGGATGAGCCGTTCTATGCTTCTGACGTCAAATCTTTGGTCAGGGGTTGCAAATGACACGGCTTTGCCCGCAAGTCCCGCTCGGCCAGTCCGGCCAATCCGATGGACGTAATCTTCCGGGTTTTCCGGCAAGTCATAGTTTATTACCAATTCAATCCCAGTAACATCAATCCCTCGGGCAGCGATATCGGTTGCTACCAATACTCGGTATTTGCCGATCTTAAAGCCGTCTAAAGCTTCGCGTCTTTGAGACAGGGAACGATTAGAATGAATTTCAGAAGCCGTGTGTCCCAAATTGCGCACTGAGTGAGCAATTTTCTTTGCAGTGAATTTAGTTCGGGTAAAGACTAAGATACTGCCGGTGTGTTCTTTTAACACTTGGGACAGCAAGGAAACTTTCTTATCCCGGGGTACGAAAAATACTTCCTGGGCTACATCTTTGGCAGTAGTGCCGGCCCGCGCAACTTCGATCCGAATCGGCAAAGTCATATATGAAGTTGCTATTTTTACAATCGCGTCAGGCATAGTAGCGGAAAACAACATTGTCTGTCGAGTTTTCGGAATTTTAGCCAGGATGCGGCGGATCTGCGGTTCAAATCCCATATCCAGCATTCGGTCAGCTTCATCTAAAACTAAAATATTTACCATGGATAAATCCAAAGTTTTTTGTTCCAAATGATCATTCAGCCGACCTGGGGTGCCAATGATAATATGCGGATTCTGTCGCAGAGCGCGGATCTGTCGAGGCATGGATTCGCCGCCGATTAAGACTGCGGTTTTCAAACCTAAAAATTTACCGATTTTATGAAGTGACTCATCAACCTGCAAAGCCAGCTCGCGGGTAGGTAGTATTACCAAGCCGCGGCCTTTCTGTTGGGCCAAACGCTGGATCATCGGGATACCAAAAGCCAGAGTCTTGCCAGTGCCAGTCTGGGCAATACCCATAACATCCTTACCTTCCACTGCGATCGGAATGGATTGAAATTGGATCGGGGTGGGGACTGTGAATTTTAATTGCTGTAAAATTTGGAAGAGCTTGGGCGCAATACCCAAACCTTCGAACGAAGTGTTGGTCGGTGGGACCATATAAAAATAAATTCTGACCCGAGGTCCAATGGGTCAGAAAATGACGCAAATATTGGTTTCAGGCCTAGTTAATACTAACAACTAATTGTACTCCTTTTTCATGGTTTTGTCAATGGTGCGCTCGGGACGGATTTTTCAGACCGTAAAAACCAGCTCTTTATATAAACATAGTTGTGGGTTTTTACTCACGCCAAGAATTTCTGAGGAAATTCTTGAGTGTCTGAAAAATCCATCCCTCGCTTCAAAGGCGTGCAAAAACCTGGGCCTCGCTTCAAAAGCTATTGTTTGATAAAATTTAATTATGACTAATTATCAAAAACTAGGCGCCCTGGCTGCTTTGCTTTTTATTTTCAGTGCTTGGTTTTTTCACAATGTAAAAAATGATTTACCCGCAATATTTCAAAAAGATTTATTGGCTCACGATGAATCATCGAATTCCGTCGTGGCTGCAAATTTAACTCGGCAGTTTTTTCCGCCTGCAGTGCGCGTAAATCCTTTAAACGAAGCGCAAGGAGTGTGGATGGAGGGACCTCAGTGGCAGCATATTCCGCCATTATTTGCTTATGTGCCTTATGTATTTTTTAAATTAGACGGACGAGTCACGATTGAGATGAAAAGACTCTCGTATGCATTTGTAGTTTTGCTTACTGGGCTTTTATTCATATTATTTGGATATTTGTTTTCGAAAAACCTTTGGGCTGTATTTGCGGCGTTTGTTGCAAGCGTCCTTTGGATTTGTACGCCATTTACCCGAAAACTTATTTACGGAGGCGAGTTTGGAGTTTCGGATATTGTCCTGGCCTTTACTTGTGTTTGTGCTTTCGGCGGTTTGTTGTGGTACTTAAACCATCCGAAAGAGGAACGGATAAATTACAAAATCTCCCGCCTAATCGGCATCGCTGTGTTAGTCGCGCTTCCGATATTGGCTAAAAATTTATTAGGCGCAATTCCGGCCGCAATCTTTTTTATTCTTTTATTGCGAGATTATGGAAGAATCGGCAAGAAGTTTTTAATTTCTTTAGGTATTTTTATCGCAACGCTTTTTATTTATTATTTTCCTTTCTATCTGGCCTCGCCACAAACTTTCAAAACTGAAATTTTTGTAGCTTTTTTCCATGCGAAGAATTTGGAAGGGTGGGGGAGACCATGGCATTGGTACCTGACAAATTATTTACCGCAAAGGTATTTATTTAACTTTACTTGGCCCTTTTATCTTGGACTAGTGTTTGGTATTTGGTATTCGGTTTGGGGTCAGATAGACCGCAAAAATAAAATTTTATTAAATCTATCCCTCGGATGGTTTCTATGGAACCTAATTGTTGTATCTATTGTGCAGTCGAAAGTCCCGAATTTTATTTATCAAAGTTATTTATTTAGTTTGTTTGGCATAGTTTTATCGCTAACGCTTGTACGCCGTCACTGGATTAAGTTGGCTTTTGGTGAATTAATTGGGAGGCTTTTTAGGCCACTTGTTATAGGTTGTCTAATTTTAGCTTTATTACTAGCTTCGAGGAGTGTGTATTACTTCACAGCTGAGTTTCATGCAAATCGTGCCCAAGCCTACAGCTATCAGACTGAACATGAAAAATTTTACCAGATAGGGGAGTGGATGCAGGCTCAGAATTACAGTCCTATGGATTTAACCGTTGTCAGAGTATCGGATAATGATTGTTGGTTTAGGTATTATATTTTATTTCTGACCGGAGCGGAGTCTAAAACTTTATTGGAACTTAGTTTTAGTCCGCCTGCTGGGGATTTGATAAAACAGAAGTACCGCACTTTAAATTTTATAGTAAACAAATCTGAAGTCCTGCCGAAAGATTTGACGGGTTACGCAAGGATTGAATTAGGCGATTATTCTTTCATAAAATTTAATCTGATGAAATTAAACGCCACAGACATTCAAAACATCGTTCAGAAATTTATCATCGCCCATCAACAAGATATCCAAAAAGAAATCTTAAGAATAAAAAAAGATAAAACTTCCTGCCAATGGCTGGTGCCGGATCCGATTTTGAACGCGCCTTGACTTCGTGTATAATAAAAAAGCAATTAATCGTATCAATATGGAAACAAACACTCCCGGGTCTGTCAGCTTTATCCCTAAATCACTTTGGTTGGCTTTGGGCGGACTGCTTGTCGCTTTTTTAGCTCTGACAGTTATCGATAAAGTGCATACCATCCAACAGGATTTTAAAAATACTCTGCCTCAAAATACCATTTCAATGTCCGCGGAAGGAAAAGCCACTTCAGTCCCGGATCTGGCAACCGTGACTTTGGGGGTTCTGACAAATGCCGCAACTGCGAAAGATGCGCAGGCTGATAATACAAAAAAAGTAAATGCCTTGATTGATTTTGTAAAAAAACAGGGCGTGGACTCGCAGGATATCGTAACCACACAGCTCAATGTTTATCCGCAGTACAATTATCAGAACGGCACTAACAACATCACGGGCTATTCTGCGGATCAGACAATAACCCTAAAGGTTCACGGCGTAGATAAAAGTACGGATAAATTAGATGCAATCGTCGGCGGGGCCACTGATGCCGGTGCAAACCAAATCCAAGGGGTAAGCTTAAGTTTTGAAAATCCAGATGATTTAAAGCAACAAGCCCGCAAACAAGCGATTGATAAAGCCAAAGCGCAAGCCAAGGAATTAGCAGACCAGGCTGGGCTGAAACTAGGCAAGGTGGTAAGTATTTCTGAGAATTCCAGCTCTACACCATATCCCATCCCGTATGCCGCGGATCTGGGCGGCAAGGGCGGCGGCGGACCGGCGAACATCCAAACCGGCACTCAGGATGTGATCGAATCGATAACCTTAACATTTGAATTGAAATAATATGGAAAAGCATTTTGTTTGTCCGGTCTGCGGCGGCGTGTCCGCAACAGAAAAACGTTGCGACACAAATGGCTGTAAAGCACATGGCCAGCCATTAAGAGCATGTACCTGCATCGACAGCCGGCATAATGATATTTTAGGCTCCGGGGACCAGGCTACGGTTTAATTTAGGATTCGGGGCGGAAAGAAAGGAATAAATATGTCTTGGCGCGCATGGCTTCTTCTCATTATAATTATTGGTGGGGTCGGAGTTTTCTTTTTTTCGAAAAATAATAAAATCACGGAACTTATCCCGATTTTTAAAACCACAAATATGGACATCTCTAGTCCGGCATTTCCAAATGGGGGAGATATTCCTATTCAGTATACCTGTCAGGGCGACAGTTCCCTCATTCCATTGACCATCAGCAAAGTTCCGAAAAACGCTCAAACTTTAGCCTTAATTATGGATGATCCAGATGCCCCAAATGCCACTTTTGTGCATTGGGTGGTTTTTAACATCCCTCCTACCACTACGGATCTGGAATATCAGGGATATGTGTATGGCTCTCAGGCCGTAAACAGTGCAGGTGTCAGAGGATACACGGCGCCATGCCCGCCTTCCGGTAGCCACAGGTATTATTTTAAACTTTATGCTCTAAATATCTCTCTGGTGGAATCGGATATAAATAATAAAGCCGATTTGGAATTAAATATGGCTGGACACATCGTAGGGCAGACAGAATTGATCGGAGTGGTAAAGCATTTAGACCAATGATTAAATTGTCTGAAAAAAAATGTATACCGTGCGAAGGCGGAATCCCGCCCTTTACTAAACTTGAGATCAAGAGATATCTGCCGCGTTTAAAAAAAGGTTGGATGTTGAAAGACGAAAAGATTTTAACTAAAGAATTTAATTTTAAAAATTTTGTGGGAAGCATGGGGTTTGCAGATCAAGTCGCGCTTCTGGCCCAGGCTGATGACCATCATCCTGACATGCATATTTCCTATAAAAAAGTTGTAATCGAGCTCTGGACTCACGCTATAGGCGGGCTGTCAGAAAATGATTTTATACTGGCTGCCAAAATCGATCAATTAAAATAGTTTTATGAAAATAGGCATATTTGATTCTGGCTTAGGCGGTCTTTTTATTCTCCGGGCGCTGACTTTAAAGCTACCGACTTATGATTATATTTTTTTAGGAGACACGAAAAATTTACCGTACGGAGAAAAGAGCGATAAAGAAATTTTTGATCTGAGTGTAAAAGCTGTGAAATTTTTATTTGAGCAAGGATGCAGTCTAGTAATTATTGCGTGCAATACCTCCAGCGCGCAGGCTTTGCGGGAAATTCAAAGAGATTATTTGCCGGAAAAATTTCCGGACCGCCATGTATTAGGAGTTATTAGACCCACGATAGAAGAGATTAATACAGGCGATACAATAGTTTTAGCCACGACTTTTACCGCGGCCAGGGCTCGGGTTTATTCCAAGGAGCTGGAAAAGATTCATCCGGAACTGAAAGTAACGGAAATCGCCGCTCCAGAGCTAGCGGCATATATTGAGGCCAATGATTTGAAAAAAATACGCGAAAGTATAAGCAAATATACACTACCTCTTAAGGATAAAGTCCACACAAATCTTATATTAGGATGCACTCATTATGCGGTTGTGAAAAATTTATTTGCCAAAAAACTCGGAAAAGGTGTAAGGTTAATAAGTCAGGATGAAATAATCCCGGAGAAACTGTCGAATTATTTAGTCAGGCATGCGGAAATTGAAAGAAACCTGAGTAAAAAAGGAGAGCGAACTTTTTTTGTAACCAAGCTGGATGAAATTTTTACCGCGAATGCCAAAAAATGGTTTGGTAAAAAAGTGGAATTAAAATTAGCGAAATATTAGCCTCCACCATGAAGATCACCAAATTTGGACATTGTTGTTTGTTGATTGAAGAAGCTGGAGTCAGAATTTTAACTGATCCCGGGACCTTCACTTCAGCCCAAGACGAGCTGAAGAATTTAGATTTGGTTTTAATTACCCATGAACATCAAGATCATTTTCATATTGATTCAGTGAAAAAAATTGTTTCCAATAATCCAGAAGCTACAATTATTACAAATGCGGCAGTAGGAAAATTACTGGATGAACAAAATATTGTCTATAAAAAAATTAGCAACGGAGAAAAGGCTTCAATAAAAAATGTTTTGATTGAAGGATTTGGTTTTA
>DATJFX010000065.1:0-4222 GCA_035495465.1 Candidatus Methylomirabilota bacterium | reverse complement strand
ATATGGTCATGATGAAGATCCTCCGAGAGTTTCTGAGAGGTAATCAGCGCGGATTTGGCCCGGCTGGAAAGCCGTTCTAATATAAAGGAAAAGTGGTTCATAATGTATCAATGTGTATCAATTTTTGTTCACATACTATACTTATAGTATACCAGACCTGTCAAGTATTATGAATATTTACGACAAAGCCCTCCAATTTATAAAGATCAGGCCCCATAGCAGCGGGGAACTTAAAAAAAAGTTAACCCTGCGTGGTTTTAACGTAGAGGAAGTTCAGGAAGTTACGGAAACCCTAAAATCTCAAGGTTTAATTAACGATTCAGCTTATGCGGAAAATTATTTAGCTGAGTTAATTCGGAATAAAACTTTTGGTTTCTATGGATTATTGGCCAAATTGCTTCAAAGGGGAATCGAAAAAACAGAAGCTGAGCGGGTATTGAAAGAACAATTATCCCAAGAAGTAGAGAAAACTATTGCCCTTAAGCTTGTGGGGCGCAAAGATTGGGATAAACTCAAACTAGCTCAAACTCTATCGCGCAAAGGTTTTAGAACGCAGGTTATTTCTACAATTATTCAGAATCTTGATGCTACATCTCTTCCAGACGCTTGATTCGTTCTTGGATTGGCGGGTGAGTATCAAATAGCCGGGCCAGTGATGAACCTGCTGACCGGCCATTTAGATTGGACTTGTAAGGATTCACGATAAATAAATGTGCTGTGGCATTGTTTGCGACTTCCAATGGTTCTTGATCCGCTGCAATTTTTCGAAGGGCTGAAGCTAAACCTTCCGGGAAACGAGTAAGCAAAACTCCTGAGGCATCGGCAAGGTATTCGCGCTTTCTGGAAATTGCTAATTGAATAAGTGTTGCGGCAATCGGGGAAAGCAAAGCCAAAATAATCCCGATAATTCCAATAATCGCACCTGCTTGGTTATTATCGCGATTTCTGCGCCCGAAAAATCCGATTCTTAACATCCAGTTCGAAAGCAAGCTCACAATTCCTACCAAGACCACAATAATCGTAGACAGGCGAATATCGTAATTGCCCACATGCGATAATTCATGGGAGATCACGCCTTCCAACTCTTGTTTATTTAGCTTCTCCCGAAGGCCACTAGTAATACAAAGCACGGCATGTTTCGGATCGCGGCCAGTAGCAAAAGCATTCGGTGCAGTGTCATCAATCAAATAAATTTTGGGCGTCGGAAGACCTGCGGCAATGGATAAATTTTCTACGGTTCGATAAAGTTCCGAATCCTCGCTCCGCTGAATTTCTTTGGCGTGAGACATGGCCAAAACAATTTTGTCCGAGTAGTAGTAACTGCCGATACTCATGAGGACCGAAACAATTACTGCGACCGGCAAAAGAGCCGGACTATTTAAATTCTGGGAAAATACAAAAGCCAGGCCTATGATCAGAACCAAAAAGAATGTAATCAGTAGCGCAGTGTTGCGCTTGTTTGTGGCAATTTGTGTGTAAACCATTTTTTAAAATTGTACGTTTACAGGTTGTGATTCGGGCCCCTTGTCATCGATATCAAAGAAAGTCCGAGTGGTGAAAGCAAACATGGAAGCGAACAAATTTGTGGGGAAGGTTTGAAGTTTGGTATTGTAGTCACGGACATTGCCATTGTAGAAGCGTCTCGCAGCCTGGATTTTATCTTCTGTATCCGTTAAGTCTGATTGCAAGCTTAAGAAATTCTGATTAGCTTTCAGGTCAGGGTATTGTTCGGCCACCGCTAATAATTTTCCGACAGCTTGAGTGAGTTCACCTTGAGCAGCTTGAAACTTAACCATCTGTGCTGCATCAAGTTTCGTCGGATCCATGGTAATGCTGGTAGCCTTGGCGCGAGCTTCTGTAACTTGCATGAGTGTGCCTTCTTCGTGCTTAGCATAACCTTTAACAGTGTTGACTAAATTTGGGATCAGGTCATACCGGCGTTTCAACTGAACTTCGATATCGGACCAGGCTTCATCAACTCGATTGCGGCTCTGGATTAAGCCGTTATAAATGCCAATTGCTGCGAGTACCAGCAGTACAACAATAATCAATAAATAAATCATAATTTTGTCCTTTCTAACCTTATTATAGTTATGGTATAATTAATTATCAATATGGCAATTTCTATCGATGAAGTGGATCGGATAGCCAAGCTTTCTAAGCTTACTTTCAACGAATCTGAGAAACAAAAATTACAAGCTGAGTTGTCAGCGATTTTAGCGTACGTAGATCAGTTGAAAGAGATTGAAGGTAAAACTGTCATAGATTTAGTCGAGGATCCTGATAGTATAAATTTGATGCGAGACGATGTGGTAGAAGTTACCACAGAGCCGGAAGAATTTTTGAAACAGGCTCCGAGCCGGCAAGGCAATTTTGTGAAAGTGAAATCAATTTTAGAATAATTATGGATTTTACGGACCTTACAGTTAAATTAGCTTCAGAACTTTTGGCGCACAAGAAAATTTCTGCCAAAGAATTAGCGCAAATGTCTTTGGATCGCATTAAGCAAGTGGATGAAAAAATTCATGCTTTTTTGTATGTCGCAGAAAAAGAATCAGCAGAATTTGCCCAGACCGCAGATGATTTGATAGCCCAAGGCGAGAATTTTTCTTTAACCGGTATTCCATATGCGGCCAAGGATAATATTTTAGTGAAAGGTATGCAGGCTACTGCTGCATCAAAAATTTTAGAAAATTACACGGCCACATATAATGCCACAGTTATCAATAAACTAAATATCGAACAGCCGATTTTGATGGGTAAAACGAATTTGGATGAGTTCGCCATGGGATCTTCCACTGAAAATTCGGCTTTCGGCGTAACGAAAAATCCTTACGATCTTACACGGGTATCCGGCGGATCTTCCGGAGGCTCAGCCGCTGCAGTGGCCTCAGGTGAAGTTTTATTTTCTCTCGGTACTGATACGGGTGGATCAGTTAGGCAGCCTGCGGCTTTTTGTGGGATCGTAGGATTTAAGCCGACTTATGGCCGCGCCTCGCGGTACGGATTGATTGCCCTGGGATCTTCCTTGGATCAGGTCGGCGTGTTTGCCAAAACTGTCGAGGATACCAGTATGGTATTTCAATTGCTAGCCGGCCAAGATAATTATGACACTACAACACTTCCCAAACCCGTGCCGGATTATTCCAAAGTTTTAAAGGAAGACTTGAAAGGCGTAAGGGTCGGAATCCCGAAAGAATATTTTATCGCTGGAATTGATAAAGAAGTAGCAATCATCACTCAAGCCGCAATAAAAAAATTACAAGAATTAGGTGCAGACGTGACTGAAATGTCTTTGCCTCATGCTTCGTATGCACTAGCTGCTTATTATCTTATTTTACCAGTAGAAATTTCAGCCAACCTTTCCAGGTTTGATGGAATCCGTTACGGATTGTCAGTTGCAGGAAATAACTTAGATGAAGTTTACTATAATACCCGCTCCCAAGGTTTTGGTCCGGAGCCGAAAAGGCGAATCATGATCGGCACTTATGCTTCTTCGGCCGGGTACCGTGACGCTTATTATAAAAAAGCCAAATACGCCCAGCAGCTAATCCGCAAGGATTTTACGGATGCTTTTGAAAAATATGATGTTATAGTCACTCCCACGACTCCCACCCCGGCCTTTAAGATCGGGGAAAAATCTCAGGATCCTTTGTCCATGTACTTAGCGGATGTGTTTACAGTAGGAACAAATATTGCCGGAGTGCCAGGCATGTCTATTCCTGCTGGTCAGACCCAAGCAGGTTTGCCAGTAGGCATCCAACTTATGGCTGGGCATTTTGCTGAGGAAAAATTATTTATGGTGGGCCATGCTTTAGAAAAAACATTAAAACTAAAATTAAAACCCAATATATGAAAAAAATATTTTTGATAACAATGTTAACTTTAATTTTAACTACGCCGTACTTAGCAGCGGCGCAAAGCACAACGACCACTAATCCGTGCACAGTAAGCGCTGTGCAAGGCTCGTCAAATAAATTAACTGCTTTGCCGCAATGTATCAACCAAGTTTATAAATGGTCTTTAGGAATCGGAGCATTATTAGCGCTTCTTATGACTGTCATTGGCGGTTATTATTATATGACTTCTGCTGGTAACGCGGAGCAGGCATCAAAGGGAACGGAAATGATCTGGGGAGCAATTATCGGATTAGTTTTGCTTTTTGGCGCTTATCTGCTGTTAAATACCATTAATCCGGATTTTGTAAATCTTAAAGTCGGCG
>DATJFX010000064.1:0-4963 GCA_035495465.1 Candidatus Methylomirabilota bacterium | reverse complement strand
TTCCGTGTCTACCGGCCATTTTGTCCCCGACTTGGATTTTGCGAAGCACAGCAACTGATACTTGGATGGAACGGATCACGCCGGATGGTAACTTATCGCCTTGTTCGCGGGAAAATTCTCGGATATGCACGACTTTGCCGTATTCACCGTGAGGTAGGGTTAAAGAAGTATCTTTTACATCGCGGGATTTTTCCCCGAAAATTACGCGCAGCAATTTTTCTTCAGCGGTTAGATCAGTTTCACCTTTTGGCGTAATTTTTCCAACCAAAATGTCCCCGGCTTTAATCTGAGCACCGATGCGGATCACGCCTGTCTCATCTAGATCTTTCAATTTTTCTTCGCCGACATTTGGAATGTCGCGAGTGATAATTTCAGGGCCGAGTTTGGTGTCGCGGACATCTACTTTAAAATCTTCAATATGAATTGAGGAATAACGATCTTCTTCTACCACGCGGGAGGAAATTAAAATAGCGTCTTCATAATTGCCGCCTTCCCAGGACATGAAAGCGACCAACATATTTTGACCCAAAGCCAGTTCCCCTTTTTCGATCGCAGCTCCGTCAGCAATTGGCTGACCGGCAGTGACGATTTGGCCCTTAGTCACAGTTGGGTGTTGGTTGATAGAGGTTGAAGTGTTGGAACGGATAAATTTCTGGAGCAAATATTCTTTTTTCTTGCCAGTTTTTTCCGCAATCACGATTTTTTCACCCGTTACGCTAGCTACTACTCCATCCGTTTCTGAAATAATCACCTGGCCGGAGTCATAAGCAGCTTTGCCTTCCACGCCAGTTCCGACAATCGGTGAATCCGGCTTAATACAAGACACGGCTTGGCGTTGCATGTTCGAACCCATCAAAGCGCGGTTTGCATCATCATGTTCTAAGAAAGGAATCAAAGAAGTGGTGACAGAAATAATCTGTTTTGGCGAAACTTCGACATAATCAATGTCCGAAGTTTCAGCAATTGACGGTTCACCATGCACGCGAACCGACGTTCGGGTTTCTTTAAAGTAGCCATTTTCATCCGTTTCCACATTGGCTTGGGCAATAATGGAAAATTGCTCTTCATAAGCATCCAGATAAACCAAATCTTCAGTCATGAACGGTTTAATTCGGATAGTAGTCAAAGTTTTATTATTGGAAAGTTTCACCGCAGCGGCTGCTGTGATCTCTTCGCCTGCGGCCACTATCATATTTTCACTTTCGTCTTTCAAATCAAACAAGGAAATGTAGCCAACTGCTGATTTACCGTCATTTGGGAACTCCTTGGTCACTTTTCGATAAGGAGTTTCGATAAAACCAAAGTCATTGATCCTGGCATAACTGGCCAAATGCGCCACAAGTCCTATGTTTGGACCTTCTGGGGTAGTGATCGGGCAAAGTCGGCCATAGTGGGAGCGGTGCACGTCTCGAACTTCAAATCCAGCACGCTCGCGGGACAATCCGCCGGGGCCCATAGCTGACAAACGTCGCTTGTGTTCAAGTTCCGCCAGAGGATTGGTCTGATCCATAAACTGGGACAACTGGGACGAAGAGAAAAATTCTTGGATGACGGCAACTATCGGTCGAACATGGATCAGTTGAGCTGGAGTGACAGTTTCAATGTCTGCCAAACTCATACGATCCTTAGCAATTCTAGACATACGAGCTAAACCGATGCGGAATTTGCCTTGGATTAACTCGCCAACGGATCGAACACGTCGGTTAGAGAGATGGTCAATGTCATCCCAAATGCCTTGGCTGTTGTTTAAGCGAATTACTTCCCGGATAATATCTGCTAAATCTTCTTTAGTTAAAATTCGATCTTCGCGGCCAGTAATATTGAGCCTTTGATTGAGTTTATAGCGGCCAACTTCAGACAAATCATATCGATCCGCATGGAAAAACATCGCTTCAATCAAAGATCGAGCGTTATCGACGGTAGCAAGGTCGCCTGGGCGGATTCTCTTATAAACTTCCTTATATCCTTCATCGGCATTTTTTGAAGGATCCTTTTCTAAAGTAGTTTGGATGTAGCGCATGTCTGGATTGGTGTCGACATCGGCAAACATGGCCAAAATTTCTTCGTCAGTTCCAAATTTAAATACGCGCATCAAGGCGGTGATCGGAATTCGGCGCTTTCGGTCGATTTTTACGCTGATTACGCCATTGATGTCAGTTTCTACCTCAAGCCATGCGCCGCGGTTTGGGATGATTTTCGCCCCATACCAATTTCGGCCACGGGCTGTTTCCCCGGTAAAGAACACACCTGGGGATTTAACTAGCTGAGAAACTACAACGCGCTCTACCCCATTGATGACAAAGGTGCCGCGGGGAGTCATTAAAGGGAAATCACCCAAATAAACATCTTGGGTTTTGGTTTTCCCAGTAACTTTGTTTACTAATTTAACCGATACATATAGAGGAGACTCAAAGGTCGTATTGCGCTCTTTCGCGGTCTTTTCGTCATATTTTGGCTTATCTAAGAAATAATCGCCAAAAAACAACTCCAAGTTTTTGCCTGTGAAGTCTTTGATGGAGTTAATTTCCTCGAAAAGCTCTTTTAAACCCTTTTCCCAAAACCACTTGTAGGATCGAAGCTGGGATTCGATCAAATTTGGCATTCCCATGACCTCTTTAAAGGAGGTAAAGAATTTCCGAGTACCTCGGCGGTTAGAAGATTCTGTAAAATTTAGGCTAAGATTAGCCAATTTCTTTTTTGGAGACATAAAATAATCCCTCTTTTTCGCATACGCAAAAAAGAGCCGGCGGGGGCTATAAGCTTATTAAGTTAGATATCACACTTCTATTTTAGTCTATTTGGCAAACTTGTCAAATCCCCTCACTTAGCCATAGTAATATTTGGAGCTTTGTCGTAACTGGGCAGGATCAATTTCTGCTTGAGCCCTAAACCAAAATTTAAAGCATTGGCAGTGGACACAGCGGTGCGGATTCGGGAAAAATGGCCATGGGAGCTTGCGACTTCAATTTTTTTTAAACTGTTAAATTTAAATTTTTCTTTTTTTAAAAATTTTTCTATTTCCAAGGCTAATTTTTCTGATAAGTTTTTTTCGCATTCAAAAAAATGGCTAAAAATTTTATGCTGGGCCAATAAATTCAATTTAACAATTTTCGGATCGCTGACATCGATAGATAAAATCATACTATGCTACTTCCTTTTGCCTGGAATGTTTCTGATGTTCATTTACGCGAATCAAACGAATCACTTTTTCTACCAACCTTTTCGGGTCATCATCAAATACTACCCTCTTTTTCCCCCGCTTGGCCAATTTTAGGATATGATCCAAGTCTTCCTCTACTCCCCCGGTGCCTGTGAGTACACCCATGACCCGTCGATCTTCAAAAGCTGTAGTAAATTCATTTAAAGTTCCGATCCTGCCGCAGACTGTGATCACGGCGTCACAAGATCTGGTCATCAACATGTTTCTGCCGGAATAATCAAAGCCTGTATAGATGATCAAATCCATATACCGGACTGGTAAATGGTAAGTATGCATATGCGCTTGTTTGGAAACTGCAGGAGACAGTCCGATCGACACGCCGCCTGCGGACTTTGCTCCCCGAGTGGCCCATTCTGGGATGCCAATTGTAGCGCCAGTAATTAAGACTGCGCCGTGAAGGGCGATTTGCCTGCCCACTTCATAGGATTTTTTAAAAGCTCCGGGTGCACAATTGTTCGAAGCTGAACCTGAAACTGCGATTTTGTAATTCATCTTAAAATTCCTCTTAATTTCCGGGCGTTCTTATAAACATTATACCAGATTGGGGAATAAATCAGGTCATAACTACCCGGGAAATTGACCTCAAAACCCCCAAAACCCTTTTTAAATCGACTAATTCCCGCCCAGCTATGGCCGGGCTGGTCTTTGGGAGCGATCCCTCCAAAGTCATAAGTTTTCGCGCCCTGAGCTTTGGCTAATTTCATAGCTTCGAAATGCAAAAGGTAAGGTGCCATGAGCCCTTTAAATTTTTGTGAGGAGCCGCCATGGAGATAAGTGGCCGTCTCGCCAAAAATACTTAAGAGCATCCCACAAACCACTTGCCCTTGGTAAAAAGCTAGAAGTAATTTCAAATTATCAGGCGCCAAGTAATCCCACATCTGTAAATAATAGCTTTGGGGATGAAGTTTGAATTGGTTTCGCTTCGCGGTTTCCAACATTAATTTAAAAAAATCTAAAAGTTCAGCTTGCGTTCCCTCTCTTACGGTCACGCCTTTGCGGCTGGCAAGATTTATATTGTATCGGGCTTTAGGCTTCATGCCGATTAAGAGTTCTTCTTCTGTGGATTCCAAAGAAAGCATCCAATTATTTTTTGGCTGGGTTTCTTTCGCCGCCACTGGCAGATGCATGGCCTGATTTGGTTCTAAGCGAGTAAAAATTATCACTCGATTCTCTTCAAATTTTTTCAAATCAAGTAAAGCAGACTCGGCATTGCCCACCGGCCCTCTCGGACAATAAATATATTTTTTACCCACTGTTAAATCTGTTTCTACGGCCAAGCAGACAAAGTCCGAGTCGGAAAATCTATAAATATTCTGGTTTAAGGATTTCTGAAACTCGCCCCAATTCCAAGATTGTAAAATCGAGCCCCCGAGCTCGATTGTTTTTTTATCCCAAGCGTCTTTAGATAATTCCGAAATCATCTTTGTAAAACCTTTAAAGCCAGTTTAATTTTGGTTTGCAGATCTGCAGTATCTTTTGGCACGCTCTTTAGAGCGTCACGCGCTTCCTGCTCTTTGTAACCTAAAGCGATCAAAGCATCCATAGCATCGCTTTGCTCACGGGCAACTGGCGCAGCTGAAGCTTCGTCTTTTAGTTTGGATTTCAGTTCTAAAATCACGCGTTCTGCAGTTTTTCGGCCAATTCCAGAGACTTTCGTAAAAACGGACGGATCTTCGGAAACTATGGCGGATTTGATCATATCTATCCCAGCTAAAGACATAATCCCTAAGCCGGATTTGGGCC
>DATJFX010000063.1:0-6580 GCA_035495465.1 Candidatus Methylomirabilota bacterium | reverse complement strand
GGTCAACCAGAGCTAGTGGAGACGCCATGCTCATCCAAATCTTGCCCCAGAAGCCAGACCCGCGGCCCGGAATCATTCGGGACTTGATCGCGAAAGCGATCAAAGTTCAGGAACTTGAAAGCAAAGTCGCAGCCAGTGAGCGCTCGACCCTTCGAAACAGCCGCGGCGAGCCGAATCATCAGTACGAAGCCGAAGCTATGCATCGGCAGAGGATACAAGTGCTTCGGTTTGAAATCGAAAGTCTCATCTACGAATTCCACCTCGAGGCTGCCTGGCAACCCGACGGCGGCTTCATCATCCGGCACTAAGAGGAAATCATGCGCCATTCGTATTCGTCCGAGTCTGATCCACACGGCCCGCAGCGCCAGCAGGATCGCAATGCTCATCTCGCACAACGACACGCGACCGTGCAGAGTGCGTCTTCAGAGGAACGTCTCCAACGCGCTCGACGTCTCGATGTCTGCCCCGAAGATGACCCGTCCCGCAGCGCCGAAGAGCTCCTGTGCAAGGGCCCGCAAGGAGCCGATTAACCCAAGCTTCGGGTTTAGTGAAGAAGTTACCTAACGGATGTTAGGAACCCACCCGCTGGACCCAAGCCCAGTACTCACTCGAGTCCTGGGCTCTTTTTTATTGCTTCAGAATAAATTATAATTACCCGTGTACAGTAACGGGCTGTAGTATACCGGTAGTACGCGCCCATGGGGTGGGTGTAGACTGGGTTCAATTCCCAGCAGCCCGACCAAGAAGGCTCGGGCATGCGCTTGTCGAAGACGTCGCCTGAGGGCGACTAAGTGTTCGGACATTGGAAGGTCCTCACAATTCTTCTCCAAGCGCATGCCCTCGCTGGAAAAATAAATTAATTAAGTATTCTCCAAACGCCCGTCCTCGCTAAGAAAATAATTTATGTTTATCAAATTCTTCAAACAACTCAGTAAAAAATCAAGCTTTGAAGCTGGGGGCAAAGGTGCGTCCCTGGGTGAGATGACGAATGCGAAAATTCCTGTGCCGCCAGGATTTGTGGTGCTGGCTTCTGCTTTCGATCGTTTTTTGGAAGAGACAGAGCTAGATGCAGAGATTGAAGCGGCTCTGAAAAAAGTGAATCATAAAGATATAAATTCTGTAGAAGAGGCATCGGAAGACATTCGAGGATTAATTAAAAAGGTCAGGATACCTAAGGATATAGCCGATGAAATTACAAAAAATTTCAAGGCATTGAAGTCGCCCTTTGTTGCAGTCAGATCATCAGCTACTGCTGAAGACAGCAGCGCTGCGGCTTGGGCTGGACAATTAGAAACTTATTTAAATACTACAGAAAAAGATGTTTTAAAAAATGTTCAAATGTGCTGGTCGTCGTTGTTCACACCCCGTGCGATTTTTTATAGGATCGAGAAAAAGATGCAAAAAGAAAAAGTTTCAGTAGCAGTTGTAATTCAAACTATGGTCCAATCTGAAGTCTCTGGAATTTGTTTTACCGTGCATCCTGTGACCAAAGACCGGAATCAAATGGTGATAGAAGCTGGATTTGGCCTAGGCGAAGCTGTTGTTTCAGGATCTGTGACTCCGGATACGTATGTCGTGCATAAAGATGATTTTTCAATTCTAGATATAAATGTGTCAGAACAAAATATGGCTATTTATAAAGTTGGGCAGAAAAATATGCAGAAGAAATTATCCGCAAAAGTCGGCGGTAAACAGAAACTAATTGGTAAACAAATAGTAGAGCTGGCCAAGATTTGTAAAAATATCGAAAAGCATTACAAAGTTCCGGAAGATATCGAATGGGCTTTGGCGGGTGGAAAATTTTACATTACTCAATCAAGACCGATTACAACTTTATGAAGAAACCTAAATTTTTTAATGATTCAGATCCTTGGATGCTGGCAGAAGATATACCAGACATAGATTTTCAATTTTCGCAAATTTGGCTATCAGCTTTTGCTAATGACTTGGTTAAAACGGTGAAGCGAGAATACAAAAGAATTCTTTGTGTGTACCGTGGATATAACCTTAAGTTTTATTATGGAGAGAGGGAATCAGACGACTTTGCTAAACATATTTTGAAAATGATTGTAGCAAATCCGGATTTTGGAGAAAAAATTAATCAGAATATCCGCAAACATTCGGACGTCTTAAAAAAGTTTAGCGAACAAATTAATCCAGACTTTTTAAAAAACTTATCCAATAGCCAATTATCCGATTTTTATGAAAAGTTAGATAAAATTCATACTGAACTATATACCTGGGGCTGGCTACCTAATGCTATAGATATGTTTCATGGTAATTTTACCAATTATATAAAGTCTATTTTACGTTTAGAGTTGGATGAAGATGAAGTTAATTCCGCTTTGGTAGTTCTAAGTACTCATCCGGAAAAAAGTATTATTCAACAAGAGCATGAATCATTTTTGAATCTGGTTGTTTTATTTCAGAAAAAAAATCCTAAGTTTTCCGAAGCTTTAAATAAGCATTTAGAAAAGTATTTTTACTTAAAGCATCTCTGGATAGGAAAACATGGAGTTTATAACGAAAAGTATTATATAAACGAGATCAAAAAGTTTATTTCTTCAGGCGAAAATGCTGCAGTGCTATTAGGTAAGGAAAATCGCATCTTTCGACAAACTTTAAAGAAGCAAAAACAGCTTTATAAAAAATTACATTTAGCGAGAAAACAGATCCGCATAGTTAATATCTATGCAGAATTTGCTGTGACCAAATTATATCGCCGCGATGCTCAGCTTTTTTGGGCTTATAAAATGGATTTTATTTTTGCCGAACTAGCTAAACGCCTTAAAATTAGTTTTATGGAAAGTCGTTTTATGTTCCCTAGAGAAGTAAAATTAGGGCTAAGAGACGGAAAAATTACCCCTGGCTTACGAAAAGAGTTAAAACAGCGAACCAAATATTTTATTTATTATGCAGAAAAAGACTTGGATATGGTTTTTTATGGAAAGAAAGCGGCGACATTTGAGAATAAAATTGTAAAAAACTCTGACCACAATGTGTCTGAACTGAATGGGCAAACTGCTTGTGTGGGAAAAGTGCAGGGCCGTGTAAAAATAGTAAATTCCATCCGGGATATGAAGAAAATGAAGCAAGGAGATATTTTGGTTAGTATCGCGACCAATCCAGACGTAGTGCCAGCCATGAAAAAAGCCGGAGCCATCGTAACCGAACAAGGTGGTATAACTTCCCACGCAGCTATCGTATCTCGTGAAATGGGAACGCCGTGTGTGATAGGGACTAAGATTGCGACGAAAGTTTTTAAAGATGGTGACATGGTTGAAGTTGATGCATATAAAGGAATAGTCAGAAAGTTATGAAGAAAAGTACTAAAAATGTAAAAGTTATGGTGTTTGGGGTTTTTGATTTGCTTCACCCTGGACATTTGAATTTTTTAGTTCAGGCCCGGGAGCTGGGAGATAAATTAATAGTTTCTGTGGCTCGGGATATAAATGTTTTCAAAGTAAAAGGCCAGAAAGCCATTCATGATGAACGTTTACGCTTGCAAAATATTAGTTTATTGCCAGTCGTGGATAAGGCCGTCTTAGGCGGTCTGAAAGATCCCTGGCCGCATATCCTCAAAGAAAAACCGGATGTGATCGCACTGGGTTATGATCAAAAGACATATATTAGTGATCAGCTAACAGATAATAGGAAGCAAATTAGTTCTTTTGAAAATGAATTAGTAAAGCATGGATTGAAAAACACCAAAGTAGTACGCATGAAGCCACATTGGCCTGAGATCTATAAAAGTAAAATAATTAGAAAGAACTTAGATGAAAAAATATAATATGTCCATTCATGTGCCTGTATCGCATGCCGAGAAAATTCGAGCAGTTTTAGCTACGAGCGGGGCTGGGAAAATGGGAAACTACGACGCGTGTTCTTTTTCCATTCGAGGAGTGGGTCGGTTTCGACCCCTGAAAGGTGCTAACCCTGCGATCGGAGAAATAAATCAATTGGCCGAAGTGGAAGAAGAACGGATAGAGACTATAGTCACAGAAGATATTTTAGATTCTGTGATACATATGGTCCGCGAAGCTCATCCATATGAACAACCAGCAATTGATGTAACCGAACTTAAGGATTATGAAGTTTAAAGGGATAATAAAAAAAGGAGCGGGAAGGGGAAAAGCGCTAGGGTTTCCAACTGCCAATCTCGATGCTCCGGAAAATTTAGATTTACAAGATGGAGTTTATTTCGGCACTTTGCTCGGGGCACCAAGTTTAATTTTTATTGGCGCGGCGGAAACTTTCGGTCAGACCGAGCGAAAGATTGAGGCGCATGTTTTGAATTTTAATTTAGATATTTATGGGCAGGAAGTTGAAGGCGAAACAGAAAAATTTTTCCGGCCAAACATGAAGTTTGCGACCGCAGAAGAATTAATTGCCCAAATGCAAAAAGATAAACAGGCTGGGATAGAATATTTTCATTTGCCTGTGATATAATATATTTAATTAACCTTCAGGGCAGAGCGAAACTCTCTACCGGCGGTAAATCCCACACCAAAATTTTTTGGTGTGGGATAAACCCCGCGAGCTACCATTGGTGGCACGATTCGGTGAAATTCCGAGGGCGACGGTCATAGTCCGGATGAAAGAAGGATTGCTTTTTTATTTATGCCCTGAAAAAGGGTATTTATTATGACTAAAAAAAATTACGGACCGTGGTTTGTGACTTTTGCAGCTGTCTTGTGGTCCATGGATGCGCCGTTTCGAAAATACTTAACCACGCAGTTATCTTCTACCACGATTGTTCTGATGGAAACGATATTGATTTGCGTATGTTTACTCCCGGTTTTTTTGCCGCGGCTGAAGGAATTATCTAGCCTTACCTGGCGTGAGTGGCTGTCTATCATTTTTATAGGTTTAGGGGGGCAAACTTTGGCTGGCGTTTTTTTCACCCAAAGCTTTCATTACTTAAGCCCAACTGTGGCGATTCTGCTTCAGAAACTTCAGCCATTGATTGCTATTGGTTTGGCGGCATTTGTACTCGGTGAGCGGCCGCGAAAGAATTTTTGGTTGTGGGCCGTGGTCGCGATGTTTGCCGCATATCTTGTCACTTTCCCAAATCTGAAACTAACTGGTCTGGCGTGGGGGCCAAATACTTTGGGCGTGATACTTGCTCTGGGCGCAACTTTCTTTTGGGCGGGGTCCACGGTGTTTGGCAGAGTTGCCTTAGACAAATTAAGTTTCCAGGCCGTAACCAGCCTGCGATTTTTTACAGGTCTGATATTTTTGTTTTTACTAAATATTTATTACAAAACTTTACCAGAGCTGAAACTGGCTTCTTCTAAAGATTGGTTTTTTGTATTTATGACTGCAATCATTGCCGGACTGATCTCTCTGCTTATTTATTATTATGGCCTCAGATCAACCCGTGCGTCAGTGGCTACTTTATGTGAATTGGCGTTCCCCGTATTTGCCGTGGTTATCAACTGGATTTTCTTGCATGATAAATTGGTGACCATGCAGATTGTCGGCGGGTTAATATTATTATTGGCTATTACTCGTTTAACTGTAGTCAACGAAAACGAAGTCATAAAAAAAACCGCCGAAGCCGAAGCTAGGACGGTATGAGGGATTTAATTGATCAGGTTCGAATGATGCGAAGGTAGAACGAATCTTTCCCAAAGAAAGTGGTCATGGAGCTGCTGAAACAGTTCTTGCCAGAGTTCGAATTTTCTGGCCGTATGCCTCATCAGCTTTCGACGTTCCAGCATTTCTTTGGATTCCGACGCTCTGAGCAAAGCCGCTTGGCCATAGGTGGTATAACACGCAAGGTTGTATCTTCCTCCGCATTGCCGGCGGTAGAAGCCGGTTAGCAAGAGCAGAAAGATCGCCATGATTTCCTGTTGATGCGGCTGTGCCGGCAGAACCCGTCTGCTGATGAATTTCCAATAGACATCGGGAAGGCCTGGATTTGTGCCCTCCTCGGTCATCCGGGTTGTGGGATTGTAGGCGAAGAACGCCAACATACTCGCCCCGTACCGGCGTTCGTCCTCGGAAATTTTTAGTTTCTGCGCAGGAGTGACGACACGTTCGAGCGCGTTGTCGAAGAACGTGATGGCTGAAGATTCCTTCACAAGCCTTACTAGGTGGGTTTCAGGCATGATTCCTCCTGGTTGAAATTTGTTCTATTATAGTACACAATAATCCTATGTTCAAAGAGTTTAAAGAATTTGCCGTGAAGGGAAATGCGCTTGAGTTGGCGATCGGTGTGATTATCGGCGCTGCTTTTACGTCTGTGGTTAATTCTATCGTTAACGATATATTTAACCCGCTTTTGGGAATTTTTATCGGGAAAGTAGATTTTCACAGCTGGACCCTGGGTTTGCCTGGAGAAGGAGTTTTGGGTATAGGCTCCTTTATTAATGCCCTGATTAATTTTCTAATCGTGTCTATAGTGGTATTTTTGATCGCTCGGCAATTTAACCGATTTCGAAAAAAACCCTCAGGCGTGCCGGATACAAAACAGTGTCCATACTGTATGAGTGCGATAGCCTTAAAAGCCACCCGCTGTCCCAACTGTACATCCCAGTTAAATACCTAAATAAAAATCCCTATCAGCTGATAGGGA
>DATJFX010000062.1:0-5177 GCA_035495465.1 Candidatus Methylomirabilota bacterium | reverse complement strand
GCGAACCAAAAGTCTCTCCGCTGCTGTCTACCATCGGGCCCCGACCTACTTGTACGCCATTGATTTCGGTCGTGTATGAACGCATTAAAGACGCGGCCGCACCCAGCCAACGATTGCCGTCTGCGTCAAAGCTTCCAAATAACTGCCGGTAAAAAGATTTAAAAATCTCGCCGCATGGCTGAGAATCGGGACAGGCAAATCCCACCGCATGATCCAGGGCGGTTTGCAATGCTTGTGGTGAACTGAAACTTCCTGTGATAAGACTCTGTTCTTTCTGAAGCATTACCAGTATCACTTGAGGATTTAACCCATGACTCGTAGCCGCGTCGTATACTAGCTCAGCTGCAGTGCGTAGTCTGGTGAGTTTTGGCTCTGGATCCTCTAATGCAACTTTTGTATCCGTATCCGGCTCTTTGAGCTTGGCCAAAAAATCTGTGCTGGTATTCGCTAAAACCGACCCCTTCAATTCTAAAAACTTCTGGATTCCTTCTGCAGTACCGAAAGTTCCAACATCAGTAAAACTTGCATCGGAGATAAGCAGGGAAGGATTAAATGCTGGATCAATAGAATTTTTAGCAGCCATAACCGGTACGGCCGCTAGAGATAGAACCAAAACAGAAATTATAAGTTTTGTGGTGGTGTTTTTTATCATAAAATTTAATAAAATACGCCGGGCGCGATAATATTTATTTCGGCCGGAGGTAAAATTTTAACTTTACTTAAACTATAATTGCGTAAAGCAAAAGTCGCAGCAGTCAATGGATGTCGCTGTCCCGCTTCAATTAGATAAATCGTCGGATCAGCTGATGATTTGACCAAGGTTCCGTCAAGGGGTGGCATCCAATAATTGTCCTTAGCTGTTGGAATATTAGAAAAATCAGCCAGCCCGAGTTTTAAAATATTTGCAAATGACAGATGTCGCTGGGTAAATACAAAATAACTGATCGGACGCTTAACTTCTTGGTCCATGAGGTAAACCGTAGGCTCGCCTTCTTTCAAAAAAGGCGTGCCATCTGGTAAAGGCAGCCAGCTGCCCGCGGGATAAGCCTGCATTTCCGCATTCGTTATGGTATGGATATTGCTAAAACGAAATCCCCGGAATTTGAAGACTGCCGCAGAAACCGGTCGCCGGCGTTGCTTGTCAATTATATACACGGTTGGATCTTCAGCGGTTTTAATCAAGGTACCATCAGGTGGAAACAACGGCAAACCTAATACATATGAATCCAGCTGGTTCGAGCCATCGATTTGGACATTTTTGGGGTTGAAATTTTTTTCACTGAATACGAGCGGATAAACAGCATGCTTTATGGTGTTGGAAATAATATAAACTGTATCACTTAGCGGATCGCGCAATAGCGAGCCTTCGGCAATCACCTTTGGGGAAAAATACGTATACGCGTTGACTCGCCCGGCTCCTAACAGTCCAGCGCAGGATACGCCACCGCAATTTGTGGAATTTTTTGCGTCTACGTTATCTGCGGTTGTCATGATCAGATTTCGTATTTCCACATTGCTCAAGTTTGGATTTGAAGCCTTAAACAAAGCCGCAATCCCTGCCACAATTGGCGCGGCCAGCGAAGTGCCGGAACCATAAACTAAAATATTATTTGATGGCCGATCTGGAAAAAACGCTGCGGTTAAAATCTTTTTTCCGGGTGCAGCAATGTCCACGCAATTCGATCCAAAGTCAGAAAAATCGGCCTTTTGATCATTGATATCCGTCGCTGCCACACCCAAAACCATATTTGCCCCATTATCAGAACAGACGGGATAAATCGGTGAAGCATCGAGATTCAAGCCATGTTCTGCCGTATCATTGCCGGCTGCGGCCACCAGCAAAACACCTTTGTTAAAAGCATATGCAACTGCAGAGGACAAGGATCGGTCAGATTTAAATCCAGTGCTTCCCATACTTAGATTTATAATATTTGCACCATGGTCCGCGGCCCAGGTAATTCCTTTCGCCACGACGGAACTCACGCCGGATCCATCTTTATCTAAAACTTTAATTGGCATTAATTCTACGTGCCAGTTAATACCTGCGACGCCTTTTTTGTTGTTTGGGATAGCGCCAATGACCCCAGCCACTGCCGTACCGTGGCCATTATCATCCGAATTTGCTCCGGCTGGAATCTCTTCGCCCGTAATAGCGTTATACCCTGCAATCACTCGCCCATCATCCAATTCCACATGGCTGGCATGTATGCCAGTATCTACTACGGCTACAATTACTGTGGATTGGCCGGTACTGAAATTCCAAGCTTCAGGCACTTTGGTTTTAGGTAAGTACCACTGACTATCAATATCGCTATCATCCGTTGTATAAAAGGGATCATTGAGATTAATAGCTGAGGCGGTGAGCTTTAAATCCGAGTTTTTAGTTGCCCCGAAGGCGGGAGCCGCCGAGGTTCCCAACAAAAAAATTGACATTAAAATGCCTAATATCAATTCTGGAAATTTCTTCCTCAAACGGTTTTTCATTGGGTTTTAAATCTTAAACGATTTGTTCCGGCTTTGTGTTTCAGTCGGCTAAAATGTCAACAAATTATAACAGACTTGGACAGTTTTTACAAACCTTCTAGCTAGTAAGCAAACAGCAAGTAACTGCCTGTAAGAATGATTCCGACGAAAATTATTTTTTGTGCTAAAAACTTCTTATTTAAATTTTCTGAGGCAAATTTCGGGGCAAAAATACTTGCCAAAATTCCTATTACTAATACAAATAAAGGCTGGATACTGCCTACTAATTGCACCAAAGCTATGGGCACTAATAAATATACATAATCAAAGATCAGCGAAGCGCCTTGGGATATCATTTCATTTATAGATTCCAGCAAGATAAATTTCCGACCCTGTCTTAAAACCATATTTACAAAATTTTCCCGCAGGCTGCGAGAACACAAAAAACCCACAGCTAGGATTACGATTCCGCTCTGTTGCCAAAATATCGCTGTCCAATAACTGGTCCGAAGCGCTACAAACTTGTAAATTAAAACACCAACCGAGACCAACAGGGATGAAAAAAACATCAGGAAAAAAACTTTGCTTTTCAAGCGCACTTTATGCGTAAGGTCTAAAGAGAGCCCAACAGAAGCTGAGATAATAATCAATCCGGCCAGGATTTGGATGGAAGTTAGGCGCTCGCCTAAGAAAAAAAAGGCTAAGACAAATCCTATTATAGGAATCATCTGGAACATGGGCACCACAATCGACGCCTCTTCTAAACTCAGAGCTTTGTAGTATGGAAACAAATAAACCGCAAACAAAACTCCGCTTAACATTAAATACACGGCGTAGTCCGGCCGGATATGTAAGACCACGGGCTTAAAAATCACAATTCCGATCAGAAAAAGAACGACGAAAATCGATCCGGTAATAATAAAAGAGGTCAGTTTGACCTTTTGTATATACCCTTCCACTAAATATTTATCAATGTGATTTGAAATGCTCCATAAAAAAGGAGCAAATAAAGCAATAATAAACCAATGCATATATAAATTATATCAAAAAATCGCGGTTTATGCGATTTTTTGGGTTTCTTCTTTAGGTGCAGACAAGTTTGGGGTTGGTAAACCTAGCAATTTTTGGTACCACTGCCACGAGGTGGTAATAATCGTGCGAAGGTCGGAAAATTTCGGCTCAAATCCCAGCTCAGTTTTTATTTTCTGCGCATCCGCGACCAAATTTGCCGGATCCCCCGCTCGCCTCATCCCGTATTCGATGGGAATCATTTTGCGGGTAACTTCCATAGCCATATTTATAACTTCGTTCACCGAATATCCATGCCCGCTTGCTACGTTGTAAGCAGTGCAGCAGTTTTCTTTTTCCAGTTTTTTTAAAGCCAGTAAATGAGCTTGGGCCAGATCAGATACATGAATATAATCTCGGATACAGGTCCCGTCTGCGGTTGGATAGTCTCGGCCATAAATCTGCAGGGCTTCCGCCTGATGAGCTGCCACGGCTAAAACGCGCGGGATCAGATGCGTAACAATCTCCTTATCTTCCCCTAATGAGCCGTTCAAACTAGCGCCTGAGGCATTGAAGTACCGAAGAGAAATAGATGAAAGATTATAAGCCTGATGATACCATTTCAAAACCTTCTCAAACATCAGTTTTGTTTCTCCATACGGATTAATCGGCATTTTGGGGTGGTCTTCATCAATCGGCTGATAACGGGGCTCTCCGTATACAGCGGCGGTAGACGAAAAAATTATTTTTTGCACCCCATGGGCAGTCATGGCATTCAGTAGATTCAATCCATTTACTACGTTATTTTCGAAATATTTGCTGGGTAAAAGTACAGACTCCTCCACGCTAATCGATGCCGCAAAATGCATAACTGCCTCTATGTCATAATCTCCAAAAATTTTATTCAACAAGCTTTTGTCCGCGAGATCTCCAATAATTAAAGGGCAACTAACTGCCCAGGCATGGCCTGTGGAAAGATTATCTAAAACCACAACTTGGTAGCCTTCATCCATAAGCTGTCGTACCGTATGAGACCCGATATAGCCGGCTCCCCCGGTAACCAAAATTTTTTTATTGGTCATAGTCATATTTTACAAATAAAAAACCGAGCTCTTTTCGGTTTTTGTTTAATCTTTTTTTATTAACTGAATCATAATCAAAAAGAAAAACCCCCGCAAGGGGGTTTTTCCACTTTTATCTAATTTAGTTTAATTTCAGAAGCTTTCGTGCTAAAAATCCCGCCACAACTGCTAGAGACAGCCATAATACTACATCTGTTTTGGTCCCGGTTTTGGGCGCTTCGAAAGGCTTGGTCGATACTGGGCTTTGAGGTGTAGAAGGAGTCGCTATTTCCGTGCTGGCGCCCGCAGTTTTTGCCACGGCTATATTAAGCTCATTGTTAAACTTTATTTTCAGCATACTGTCGCTGCCTGTAACTTCATTGACCTTAACAACAAACTGTTTTTCCACTGATTGATTGGCACCGATATCTTCTGGAGTCCAGACTAACGAATTATTTCCGCCATTGAAACTCGCACCGCTCGCATCGAGCAATGTGGCCGTGTTGGCGATATCACTGATATCAACTTGGATCATGTAGCCCGGAATCGTCTGATCGTTATGATTCTCGGCGTTTAAAGTAAAGGTGATCACATCCGATGGATTCGCAGGCTGAATTGTCGCATCTGCGTTCTTATTTTGATTAA
>DATJFX010000061.1:0-4937 GCA_035495465.1 Candidatus Methylomirabilota bacterium | reverse complement strand
ACTTCAGGCGATCCAGTATCGTCTTTGTGCTGTTGGAACTTTTTGATAAGTCCTTCTTTTTCCTTGGGAGTTAACATCTATTACCTTTCTCGTCAGGTCGAATGACCAGACTGCACGTAATGACTAGGAACTGTCATCCGTGGATTAATTAAGCAAATTATAGCACATTTCTCAAGATTTTGGCAATATATGTTATACTTATGTCGTACATTGTGAAAAAAGCTAGATTGCGCGACGAAGATATGTCAGAAACCAAAAAAAACAACCCAAAATCAGAACTCGGCCGCTACTATATCCAATTCTTAGAATATCTAGAAATTGAGCGGAATCGGTCGAAAATGACACTTCGAAACTATGACCATTACCTCAAACGGTTTGTGGATTTTTGTGCCAAACAAGGCGTGGATGACCCAGAAGATGTAGATCTGGAGTTGGTGCGCTCGTATCGCCTGTTTCTAAACCGGATGACCCAGGCTGATAAGAACTTAAAAGTTATTACGCAGAATTACCACCTGATCGCTCTGCGAAGTTTTCTGAAATATTTAGCCAAGCGAGACATCAAATCCTTAGCTGCTGAAAAGATTGAACTGCCGAAAACTCCGTCACGCCAAGTGGAATTTCTAAATACTGAAGACGTGGAAAGGCTGATCGATGCCGTAAAGTCCGAGAAACACAAGATTACCCAGCTTCGAGATCAGGCAATTTTAAAAATGCTTTTTTCTACCGGCCTTCGTATCTCAGAACTCACTAATTTAAAACAAGACCAAGTTAACCTCAAGCGCGGCGAATTTTCAGTGCGCGGGAAAGGCGACAAACTGAGACTCGTCTTTCTTTCAGAAGATGCCATTGATGCCATCCAAAAATATCTGGATGAACGGGACGATAATTCCAAAGCGTTATTTATCCGCCACAAAGTAAATGAGTCTGTAGAAAAGCAAATGGAATCCCATGGCGAATCGGTAAACGGCTTAACTCCGCGCTCGGTTCAACGCATAATTAAAAAATATGCGAAGGTCGCGGGAATCATGAAAAAAATTACTCCCCACACCCTGAGGCACAGCTTCGCTACAGATCTATTAACCAATGGCGCCGATATCCGCTCTGTCCAAGAACTGCTCGGCCACGCCTCAATCTCCACCACCCAGATCTATACTCATTTAACAAACAAAAGACTTCGTGACACTTACGAAGCCTTTCACAACAAGGGTAATAAATAGTATTATAAGGGAAAGTTTGACTCGAAGGAGGAGCCATGAATCTCGATGGGTACTTCTACCTGCTTGGCATGGTGTCGATGGTGACTTGGGTAATAAATAATCGCTGGCGCGGTGGTCTGAAGAAATGGTACTACGGTGGCCATCTCTACCTGCAGAGCCTAGCGCTTTTGTTGTTTTTAATCGGGACGGTCTCCAGGATCGAGGTATGGCTCATGGCCATATCCGCATTCTTGGGCCTTATGGGTGTGTTGTACCTCACGGTGGCCGGACCAGACACTGGGTTCACCCGCCCTGTGTTGCCCGGATCGCACCGAAATCCCAAACCGAAATAAGATCTGGAAAGTGAGGGATCCGTGCCATCCGTTTTGCTGATGACTGTGGCGCTGATACTTTTCGGTCGATGGAGCGTTGAAAAAATTAGCGCGTTTTTCGACCGGCAAGAAAAAAAGCGCTAATGGAAATTTCGCCTGCAACGCAAGTTGTGGGTTTTTTTATCCAGCACCAATTTCGGAAATTGGTGCGGGATTTATGCCTTCACAGTTTCTTTAGTGGCGATTTGTTGCCGCCAGAGCGCGGCGTACAAGCCTTTTTTCTTTAACAGTTCTTCGTGTTTACCGGATTCTACGATCCGGCCTTTTTCCAAAACAAATATAGTGTCTGCATGGGCAATAGTTGAAAGCCTATGCGCTACCAAAACATTGATCAAATCATGGCGTCTATCTTCAATCTCACGGATCGTCTGGGTGATCTGCTCTTCAGTGATAGAATCCAAACTAGAAGTCGCTTCATCAAAAATTATCAAATCGGGTTTGCGCAAAAGCGCACGAGCAATAGCCAAGCGCTGTTTTTCTCCGCCAGATAATTTCAAGCCGCCTTCCCCGATCCGAGTTTCCAGCCCCGCGCTCCCGCCGCGCGACAACAGACTAGCCGCAGCTGCGGAACTTAAAGCTTCCAAACATTCATCATCAGTTGCATTCGGACTTGCAAATAATAAATTTTCGCGGATTGTGCCGGCAAACAGCTGGGTGTCTTGCGCCACTAAACCGATTCGATTGCGGAATTTTTCCAAATCCAAATCATTAACGTCTATTCCATTGAAAGTAACGTGGCCGCTGCTGGGACGGTATAAACCGACCAACAATTTAACCAAAGTAGTTTTACCGCTTCCCGACGGTCCGACGAAAGCCACAGTGTTGCCGGATCGAATTTTTACGTCAACGTTCGATAAAGCCGGTTTGTCATTACCGCCATACTGAAATCCCACGTCTTGGAAATTAATTTCTTTCAGGGCGTCGATTTTTTTCGGGTGTGCGGGCTTTTCTTCAGATGGCGTTTTCAAGATCACATCCAGCCTATCCAAGCTGGCCCGGGCTTCTTGGTATTGTTGCGCCACGTCTCCAAACGAAGCCAAGGGGTTGAAAACTAAAAATGAATAAAACAGCAAGCTGAAAAACTGGCCAAAACTAATGCCGCCGGTATAAATCAGCCACAGCATCAAGAGCATAAGAGCCGAGCGCAAAGCATTAATCGTGGTGCCTTGGATAAAACTGAAGGTGCGGATAATTCGAATTTTCCGAAGCTCCAAGTCCAGAATTTTACTATTGGTGTCATTTAAACGCTGAATTTCTTGATTTTCCAGACCTAAACTTTTTACCAGTTCCACATTTCGGATCGTTTCTGTGGTAGAGCCGGCCAGAGCCGCAGTTTCATTTATGATATTTACCTGCGCGGTTTTTATTTTTCGGCTGATCAAGTACGTCGTACTGCCTAAAACCGGAATAATGCCGAAATAAACCAAGCCGATAACCCAATTCACATAGAAAGCATAGATAATTACCAAAACAATTCCGACTATGGCCAGAAATAAAATATTTACCGCGCTTAAAATAAAAGTTTGGGCATCGAGGCGGGCCTTTTGCAATTTTTGTAAAAATTCTCCGGAGCGCTGATCTTCGAAAACCGCATACGGCAAAGAAAACGAATGCGACACGCTATGCGCATACATATTCGTGCCGACCCGCTGGACTATGGAATTTAGATAATAATCCTGAAAATTTTTCGCAATGCGAGAGACTAAAGCTACCCCGATTGTCGCTAAAAGCAGAAGAAAAATACCCTGCAAAAAATCATGCCGGGAAAGTTGATTGATCCGACTCACATACTGGTCCACGATGATCCGAAAAATCTGCGGATCCAACATGGAAAAAACCTGATTGATCGTAGCCAAAATCAAAGTACCAACCAAAGTCTTTTTATAAGCTTTTAGATAATGCCAAAGAAGTTTCATACAAGATATTATGCCATTTTATGTTCAAACGATCAACACTCAAATCAAAACCTTCCAGCTTATGATCTGGACTCTAATTTGAATATATTGGATATTTTATTTCGTGACTGTGACTTTTACAGTGTAAGGCCGCGCTATAGTAGATGAGGAAGTATATGGTGTAAAGACAAAAGAATCATTAGCGGTAAATGCCACAGTTTTACTGGCTCCGGGCTGGATCACGCCGGTGTTGGCGACAGAACTTTTAAACTCTAAGCCCCCGAAATTTACATTTTGCGCGCTGACGACGAAAGTCAGGTCTACAATTGTGCCCTGCGGAATGGTGATTTCCAGAGGCGTGGCACCATTGTCATCCGCTGTGACACTAAAGGACTGTACTGCTGAAGGCGTGGCTTGATCCGGATTAGCAGTTGAATCAGGAGGCGTAGGAGCAGCTGAAACATCTAACGCATTGTCGCCGGTAAATTTAAAAGTGGATAATAAAGTAATATAGTCGTCGGCATTGGCAAAATCTGTATTGTCTTGGTCATCAAAACCTTTTGAATACCCGTCAATAAATACATCATAATTTTTACCCTTGATCAAACCATAACGTCCCGCGCCTCCTTCACCTGTACAGGAAACTGACTGGACTGTGGTAGAAGGATTATTGATCTTATCCAAAGTGCAGCCGCCTGGTGAAACGCCCGGTTGCGGCGCCAGAGGGTGCAGCGCTAAATTATAGGATTCATTAAAATAATCCGCGCCAGTTTTGCGAAGATCACCTTTTAATGAAACAAAAACCAATGGTCCGACATCAAATCCCTGGACTGGGTTTTGGAAATCCCCTAAGACCGAATTAGTGGAAATTTTCCCAGCGGAAAGATTTGCTGGATATTTTACTTCATAACTATATTTAGTGTTCGTATATGTTTTCCAATCAGCAGTTTTGGCGTCCAAATCCGCTTGAATCTGAATATTAGGGTCAACCGCTGGAGGAATTTGATCTGATGGTTGAGAATTTGTTTGCTGGGAATTAGTTTGGGGTGCTTGGTTTCCCGTTATATTTTTATTGATCACTAAAAAACCTACCAATAAAAACAATACTCCTGCGGCAACCATAATAATTAGAGCATTATAACCTTTAAATATTTTCATATAGTCTATCTTACCAGTGCAAAACTTCTGACGCAAGCAATAAAAAAACCACCGGCCAACTGACAGGTGGTAAAACGAAGCGCAACAACTACTCGGGATGGAGCGTGATGTTGCCCGGCTTGAAAACGACTTGCCGGGGACCCTTCCGGGTATCGCCCACGTAAGCCATGTCGTAACCGAGCATCCCTCCGATCTGACAAACCGATTCCGCATAGCGAGGCGGCACGATGAGGTAATAACCAGCTCCCCAGTTGAAGGTGGTTAAGCAGCTTTTCAACTTCAGACCGAAATGATGC
>DATJFX010000060.1:0-3215 GCA_035495465.1 Candidatus Methylomirabilota bacterium | reverse complement strand
CAAGAGATCTACAAGCACAGTCTGGAATTGGCCATAGTCAACAAAACGCTTTCGCTTCTGCGAAAGCTTTATCAGATCAGCCTGCTGGCCTTAGATCCCGCTGGCCTGGCAGAAAAGATTTCCGAACCTGTCCGGGTGGATTTAAATATGGAAGCTGTGGGGGTTTTAAGATTTGACCAAACCGCAAACTCATTGAGCCCGTATAAATTTTCCAAATCGGACCGCTTGCGCGAGGTAATGAGCAAGACTGGCTTTTTATTTCACGATCTGAAGATTGCTGATGCATCAAAAAATCCAGTCCTACGCGAAGTGGTAGTGAAGCAAAAATCAGTCACAACTTACCGCCTAAGTGATATTTGGGGAGGGGTGGTGAGTGAATCCAAACTTAGCCAGATTGCCGAAGAGTCCCACTTAAAAACTATTTTGTTATATCCTCTGGTGACACAGCATAAAGTCTTAGGCGCTTTGTTTATGGGGCTGAATCGAGATTACGCAACCCTCAGCGGATTTGAACAGGATTCGATTAAAAGCTGTATTGATGTTATCGCTGTAGCCTTGGATAAGGCGATTGTATATGAAGAATTAGCCGCGGCGAATCAGCAATTGAAAATTTTGGATCAGGCCAGATCAGAATTTATCACCATCGCCAGCCACCAGTTGCGCACCCCGCCGGCCACGATCAAATGGTATTTAGCCTCGATTATTGCCGGGGATTTCGGACCGATTCCGGAGGAAGCAGCGTTGCAACTCAAAAAAACTGAATGGACGAACAACGCGCTGATTTCATTAATTGATGATTTGCTGAATGTCTCCCGCATTGAGCGCGGAAAAATGGAATTTACATTTGAACCCACGGACATTTTAGCTATGACTCAGATGACGGTGGAACAGCTAATCCCGCAAGCTGAGAACAAAAAACTAAAATTGATTTTTCATAAGCCCGAACAGCCTTTGCCTCAGATCACGGCGGATAAAGAAAAACTCAGGCAGGTGATCAATAATTTTATTGATAATGCCATCAAGTACACAAAAACCGGACAAATCGAAGTGGATCTTAGTCAAACTGATAAAAATATTACTTTAAAAGTTACGGATACGGGTCGGGGATTGACCCCAGAGCAAAGCAGTGGGATATTTCAGAAATTTGACCGCGGGAAAACCGCACCGAAAAATTCCACTGGTTTAGGTCTGGGATTGTATGTGGCGAAAGTAATTGTAGAACAGCATCACGGCAAGATCTGGGCTGAGTCAAAAGGGGAGGGTCAGGGCTCGTCGTTTATCTTTACAATCCCGATTCACAGCGATCTGACAACTTCAACATTTGACCTAACCCAAACGCAGAAGGTAGAAAAATAAAAGAAAAGGCACCACATAAAGTGGTGCTCTTTCTTTTGGCTCGGGCGGCTGGATTCGAACCAGCGACCCGCTGATTACATTTTGTCTAAAGTTGCCTTTAGTATGGACTATATCATAACCCTTTTACGGGTCCGAGGCGCTTCCGTCTCGCAATGCGAGAAGTACTCCCTTGCGGGATAGTCTCTACACCTTCCCAAACAACTAGTTTGGGCTTGGCTCGGGATTACCTCTGTAAGGCTTCCCCGAGTTCACCTCGTTTTTCAACCTGGCTTTCACCAGGAAGCTGCGTAATTCCAGCATGTAGTTCTCTGTGGCAATTCGCACAAATTAGAATACACTTATCTAATTCTATCTTGATGCTTTCCCAGGATTTGGTTAATCCATTCATAGAGATACCAAATTTTTTCTGAGACGGATCAAGGTGATGGAAATCCAGTGCACCTAGATAGCGATCATAGCCACAAACCATACATTTACCACCTTTATATATTCTAGCCATTTCTCGAAGCTTTTTACGCCTCTTAGTAACGGCCTGAATCATATATTGGCGCCGGTTGGAATATGTTCTTTTTTCGACTGGCATATAGAAAGACCTTTATGCCGCCGAATTAAGAATGTTCACAGTCAGCTGCTCTACCGCTGAGCTACGCCCGAACACCTGAAAATAATAGCAAATCTAGGGAGAATTTTCAAGGTAGCATAGTATAGTGTTTTTTATACACCCATCGTAGACGGTAAAATTTTATCATGTTATGCTTACGTTATATGAAAAAATATATTTATTTAATTGCGGTTGAAATAATTCTTATCGCTGTAAGTTTGTATTCATTCAGGGCAGGTCCAATTTCTTGCGAAGGTTATGCTGGCATAGCTACATGCTGGACATTTTGGAGCACCATAGAAATATTATCGCGTTTATTACTGTTGCCTTTGGCAATAATTTTACCGGAGATTTATATTTTTAAAGCTATAAGACAAAATTATCCTTACTGGAGTTTTGTAAGCTATCTCCTGTTAATTATTGTTATAATAGTGTCTTATATTTTAAGCCTAATGTATATATTATAAACCAGATTCTAACACTATCGATTACGGAAACCCAAAAGAAAGAAACTGACTTCTGTTAGTTTTTTCTTTTTAGTTAATATGCTAAACTTTAATTATGAATAATAAAGCTAAAGTAGGTATTGCAATCGCTATCGGAGCTATAATTGGCGTACTGATCGGACTCGCTACGCCACATCACACAGGCTCTTGGGTCGGCATAGGGGTAGCAATAGGTACAGCAGTTGGGTTAGCTATAACCCGAGGCAAAATTACATAACCTCAAATACGAGTAAGTAATTAATCATACCAATATGAAAATATCCGAAAGTATTAATCGTGGATTCAATCTGCTGGCTGTTTCTATAGTCAGTCTGTCTGGATTTGCATTTGCGGCAGAGATTTTTCTGGAAAACGATATGCCAGATAAATTAGATGATGCGCTTTTGTTATTGTTGGGGATTGTGGCCATCTGGTGGTATCTGAGAAAGAATAATAAATTTACCTTATCTATCACCCCAGTCGTGTTTGTATGGTTGAGTTTGGCTATAAAAATTATGGCGGTTATAATTGAACACGCGGATAAAGAAGCAGTAGGGGATGATTTTGGCGCTTTGACTTTGTTTATACTATCTGGAATATTAGTAACTTATCAATACTATAAATCTAAAAAATTAACCGAACAATCAATATGATAAAAGGAAATTTTCTAGGTGCTGCGATTGTCGCAATCATCTATACAATCTATATTTTAATCCGTCCGTTCCCTACGAAATCAGCAAACGTAATAGCATTAGTTATTCTGAATGCTCTGA
>DATJFX010000059.1:0-13975 GCA_035495465.1 Candidatus Methylomirabilota bacterium | reverse complement strand
AAAACAAAAACAGTCCCGATAATCGGGACTGTTTAAAATTTTATAGCTAATGATACAGGGTATGTTTGGTGTAGGATGGTTTGTGTTTCAGAAGTTCTTTATCCGTAAACCATACTGCTACTTCGGTTTTAGCTTCTTCTACCGAGCCGGAGGCATGGACGAGATTGTAAATTCCCGCTTCAATCTCATCTGCGTACTTAAATGAAACATGGGAGTAATCTCCACGAATAGTGCCAGGCTGCGCTGATTTCGGTTCAGTCGCGCCGACCATTTTTCGCACGAGCTCCACAGCTTCGATCCCTTCTAGACAAACTGCAACCACTGGGCCGGAAGTTAATATATTAATCATCATTTTGCGGACATGTTCCCCGCGGCGTTTAGCCAAATCTTCAGTGTAATGTTTTTGGGCTTGCTCAGAATCTGCTTGCAAAAGTTTTAGGCCTGCGATTTTCAACCCAACTTTTTCAAATCGTTCTAAAATTTGTCCGACTAAGCCCCGTTCGATCGCATCCGGCTTCAGAAGCACTAAAGTTTGTTCTAAGGAATTATTAGCCATATTATTTAATCGTAATTTTATTAATAATAACAGGGGTAATGGGACTGGATTTCTCTCCACCTGGACCGACTTGAACCGGCACAGCACCGATCTTTTCTACCACATCCATGCCAGAGGTCACATAACCAAACACAGTGTACTGACCATCTAGAAATGGAGTAGCATCGAGCGTGACATAAAACTGGCTACCAGAGGATGCTTTTTCAGGATTAACCGCATCGCTAAGTCTCGCCATGGCAATTGCGCCTTTGGTGTGTTTCAAACCAATTTCCGCAGGAATAGTATAACCCGGGCCGCCAGTGCCATCCCCTTTCGGATCGCCGCCTTGGATCATAAAGCCTGCGACAATTCTATGGAAAGTTAAATTATTGTAAAAACCTTGGTTGGCTAATTTCACGAAATTTTCTACAGTTTTCGGCGCAGCCTTGTGATCCAGTGTTACTTCGAAACTTCCTAGACTCGTATCAATAGTGGCGAGATAGCTGTCTTGTGCAACTGGTGCGGAGTCACCGGAATTATTGGTTGAAGGCTGAGTAGTTTGATCCATTGGTTGTTGGGGCATATTTACGTTAACTTTATTATTTTTAAAATAGAAAAAACCTAAAACTATAATTACTACAGCGATAATCGTATAAAGAATTTTTTTAAAGCTCATATTTTCTCTCCTTAACTTTTAAAGCTTACCAAAAAAATCATTGTTTGACAAGGTTTGTACCGTCAGACGTAAATTTTATGGTGTGATCTTGATCAGTTCTCAAAATCTGCGCGCCTATAGCTTTCAATCTGTCTAACACTTCTTGGGTCGGATGGCCATAATTATTTTTTGCCCCTACTTCAATCACCGCATATTTAGGGCTGATGTCTTGTAATAATTCCGTAGACGTAGAAGTTTTCGAACCATGATGCGGGACCTTTAAAACATCTGAATCCAAATTATACCGCGGGACAATGTAATCATCCACAATACTGCTCGCATCCCCTGTAAAAAAGAAGCTAGTTTTTCCAAAACTTAATTTACCGTTGATTGAGGTATCATTCGTCGCTTGAGACTTGTCATCAATCACACTCTGCGGCGGATAATAAATATCAAATACTGTCGCATTATCGAGCCAAACGCGGTCGCCTTCGTGTATATAAATTTTTTCAATATGCTTTTGGTCCACTAAGCTCGCAAAAGATCGATAGGCAGCCGTGGGCGCTGTCACGCCTGTAATTAAAACCTTTCCGACTTTATACCGCTTTAAAATATCGCTAAATCCAGAAACATGATCCGCGTCCGGATGGGTCAGCATCAAAACATCAATTGACCTGTCAAAAAATGGCATAACTTTTCCAAGCTCTGATAAAACCTGATCTGATGGTCCGCCGTCAATCACCATTTGCCGGCCTTGGTAAGTTTGGATAAAAATGCTATCGCCTTGGCCGACGTCTAAGAAATCTACGTGCAACAAAAAATCTGGGCTTATCTGCCGATCCGCTACGTATAGTACGATTGCCAAAAGCAGCAAAGGTAAAATAAAAAATTTTAAGAGGTTTTTAGTCGAGGTTTCCATTTATAGTGATGAAATAATATGAGAGATAAAACTAGATAGTAAATAACTAAACCCCAAATTGAAAAATTTACAGCCAAAGATGCAAAAGGAATATTCGCCAAAAAACTTATGACCTTAATAATATAAGTTAAAAGAATCCAAGTAATCCAGGCCAAGGGCAATGCTAACTTATCCCAGACAAAAGAAAGAATACCGGATAAAAATCCAAATAACATAGTCAGCGGAATAAAAGGCAAAGTCAGCACATTGGCAATCGGCGCGATCAAAGACAACCGGTCAAAATTTAAAAGTAAAATAGGCAAAGCAAAAGCTTGGGCGGATAATGTGGCGAGCCAATACGGCTGGATGAGTTTCGGCATCCACTGAAAATACGGCTCAATCATAGGAGTTAAATACACTAACCCTAAGAGCGCGCTAAAAGAAAGCTGAAAGCCTACGTCAAAATGTAAAATTTGCGGGTTAATAACAAGCATGGCTGCGGCCGTAAGCGCTAAGGCATTGGTAATCGCATAAATCCGGCCGAGGTTTAAAGCTACTAATCCCAGAGCCCCCATCATCCCCGCCCGAATCACGGAAGCCGAGGCGCCAGTCATGATCACAAATATAATGATTGCGATTAATGATAAGATAAAGGAAATCCGTTTCCGCAAAAATCTGCGGAGGATCCAATCAATTCCTGCGGCGATAATTGTAATGTTGTATCCCGACACGGCAATGATGTGGCTGGTGCCGGTGGCATTGAAACTATCAATCAACCACTGAGGGATGGATCTTTTAGCTCCTAATAAAAGGCCCGCTAAAAAAGCATTTTGCGGTTCTGGCAAAAGTTGACTGACATTTTCGACCCAAGTTTTTTTAAATTTTAAAATTTGTGACTTTATTACATTTCCACCCAGCCCCATTACTTCAACTTTTGGAAAATAGATCAAACCATCGATACCATAGCGAGATAAATAATTTTTATAAGAAAAATCGCCGGGATTTTGAGCATCTTTCGGCATTTCTAATTTCCCCGTAAAACTTACTTTCTGCCCATATTCATATTCTGGAAATCGGCCGACATTAAATAAAATTTTAGAATCTACTTCTTTCCCATTAATCATAATTTTTCCAATAGTTAGAAAAGTTTTATCAGGTCTCACGTCAGGTTCTTCTAAAATCATGCCAGTACCTGTAATTTTCTGGTCATAGAATGAAGTTAAATCATTTTGTCGAATGTCAGTTTGAAACCTCCATGCGCCTAAAACCGCCATTAATCCCGTCATCCCTATGACTACTGCCATTTTATTGGACCAACCGAGCGCGATAGTAATTATAAAAATCATGGCAGCGATTGCCATGATTTCGTAATTTATGAATCTTCCTAAAAACACGCCCCCGATCAATCCCAAGCAAAGAGTTAAAAAAATTTTAGATTTGGACATATTACCAAAGCATACTCTTCACTTCTGTGATTAAATCATCCAAATCCACAGTTCGTTGTTCTTTTTCCCGCAAGTTTTTCAGATTCACTTTGCGCGCCCCTGCTTCTTCGGGACCGACAATAACCGCGACCTGCATATTTTTTGATTCTGCGTATTTGAATTGCTTATCAAGCTTTGCTGGCTCGTAAAAAAATTCCGTATCAATTCCTGCATCCCGAAGATTCGTGGTCATATTCAGATAATTGGCAGTTAAACTAGCGTCTAGATTAAACACGATCACTTCCGTAGCAGTTTGGGGCGCCACCACATCCATTTCTTCCAGGGCCGCCAATAGCCGATCCAAGCCGATCGATCCGCCCACAGCTGGAGTTTTCACGCCTGTGATATTTTCAATCAAATTATCATACCGTCCACCAGACCCCACACTTCCAAATTCCGGTTTTTCAAGCAAAGTAAATTCAAACACGATGCCTGTATAATAATCCAAACCGCGCATAAGGTATTTATCAAAACGCATTTGAGTGACGCCGGCTCCGGCTAATAACTCTTCGGTCCGAGTGACATATTCCCGGCTGGATTCGTCCATAATCTTGGTATATTCTGCCCAAATATTTTTATCCAGTCCTTGTTCGCGCAAACTTTCTACCACTTTTTCCTCGCCAATTTTATCCAACTTATCCATGGTGCGCATAAACTTTACGATTTCTTCTTTGGAAAGTTTGAGTTTGCCTAAAACTTCGTCAACAAGTTTCCGATCATTGTATTTCACTTCGAAAGTTCCAATTTCTAAACTTTTAAAAGCTGCCACGAGCGCTGCGATCACTTCTACATCAGCGTTGATAGAACTTGATCCCACGACATCAATGTCACACTGCATAAATTCCCGGAACCGGCCCTTTTGCGGCTTGTCAGCGCGCCAGACATTGCCGATCTGATATCGCTTAAAAGGCAAAACTAATTCTCGATACTGCCCAACGACGCGCGCTAAGGGCACTGTTAAATCATAGCGAAGCGCGATTTCGCGTCCGCCCAAATCTTCAAATTTATACATTAGCTTCTCATCTTCGCCTAATTTTCCTTTAAATAATTCGTAAGATTCTAAAGCCGGGGTATCCAACGGCGAAAAACCGAAGCGTTCGAACACTTCGGAGATTTTAGCAATGACTTTTCGGCGGGCTAATTGCTCATCTGGCAAATAGTCTCGAAAACCTTTTAAAAGTTGAGGAATTTCTTTATTCATAATATGAATTTTAGCATAAACCGGGGCAAAACTAAATGGCCTAATCTATAGGCCATTGTTGATCTCAATAAGTTTATGCGTGCTTTTATTTCCTGATTTAATTTTTATATTCGTTGGCGCGGTATTAAAATAGTCAGCTAAAATTTCAATCACTGCCTGATTAGCCTGACCGTCAGCTGGGATGGCTGGGGTCCAAATCTTATACTCGTCCAAACCGATTTCTTCAATTTTTTCTTGTGACGAATGAGTTTGCACTTTGACCTTGATAAGCATGATGAAAATATTTTACTAGTTCATAGCTTCCAAATAAAACTGCCGTATAAAACAAATCGCTTCCTAGCGTGGCTCGGAAAAATGGCAAGGCGTTTGTGTAGGACAGCATCTGACCGGCCCAGGTATGCGGATACATTTTCGTAGAATAAAACAATACGCAATTTGTAATTAAATAAAACACCGTGGATCCAAGCAAACTTCCGCCGGTAACTGTAAAAACATTTTTATGATTGCGAATTAATAAACCAATCAGCCCAATTATCAAAAAACTTCCATAAATAACTAAGCGAGACTCTAAAGAATCAAAGCCAATAAAAAAATCAGAAATGATCATAGTCAAAATCGGCAAAATAAGCGCGATTTTTTTATTCAGATAAACTCCGCCAAATAAAGCCAAGGCGCCGATGGGCGCAAAGTTGGCTGCGTGAGGCAGGACGCGCAAGATGGCGCCAAATAATATGAAAAAGTAAGGCAGCATAAATTTATAGAATTACTTGGTGGTATCGACTACTGCATCCACTTCCCATTTGATATTATCTGTGGATTTTGTGATATATGCGGACGCACCGACTTGGCTGAATTGACCATTTACGTACATGGCCCAAAAATGCTGGCTGTCCGGTTTGATCCCATCAATGCTTGTAACCAAATCTCCGTAAGAATAATGGATCGCTTCGACTTGATGATTTTCTTTTAGTAAGTCCAGAGCATTCTTCCCATCTACGCCTTTGTATTCAATGGTTGTACTTGGTGCGGGTTGAACAGGTTGATCATTCGTTCCGTACCCGGGCCTGACACTCGTACCGGTCATAGGTACCGCACTATCGGAGTTGGTGTCTACGTTAGTGCTTGTCTGAGGCCGAACTGCTAAATTATCGGGTTTTACAGTAAATGCATAAATAATTCCAAAAACTGCAATAATCGTTACAATTACAAAAACTTCAAGCTTTTTAATGGTCATAAAATCAAGTTAATTTCTAATCAATCTTAGCAAATTTTACTACTTGTTGTAAATTGCTTGATTATTTAAGGGATTGTTCGGTATTATTATACCCTGAGTTCTAAAAGGAGGAATTAAATGGCGATGAGCAGAATCGCCAGAGTCATGGCTGACGAAAGCGCGACTCTGACAGCAAGAAACAACGATTTCGTTGTTGCGCGAAAAAGCTCTCACGTTTTCACACTGAGCTGGTTGGCGATCTACCTGCAGGTCCTGGAAGGCGGTTTCGTGAAGATATCGAAGGCCTCTCAGGTCAATCTTCACTATCCAGCTTACGATCCCACTCAGTCGCGGGCGGTGCGGAATCAAAACGACGTAGAGCTCGAATTTCCGCGCATCAACACCGCGGTACGTTTCTTTTACTCCCCGCGCCACACGGGCCATACCTACTTCTGGCTCGGGGAAGGAACGACTGAAGCATTGTTCGACATCAACGTCTGGGATCGCGAAGTCGATATATGGGCAAATGATGTCTTTGCGAAAATGGACCGAGTCGGATTTGTGGCGGTGAAGTCTCGACCGAACCTGATCCGGCCCAAGCTCTACGACCTGAGCGAGATCTTCTCGTTCCCCTTTCAACCCAAGCTGCTGTAGCCATACTAGCAGCTTTTTTTATTTAATAATCAATTCCTCTTTGCGCTAAAATTCCTTTGTAGTACGGATGCTTAATCATTTTCATTTCCGTCACTAGATCGGCCAGATCAGTTAATTTTTTAAAGTTCTTATGCCCAGTTAAACACAAGTGAATCTCTACGGGTTTAGCTTTAATAATTTTTACTACATCCTCCACTGTTAAAAGTTTGGATTCAATCGCAGAGATCGCCTCATCCAAAATCACCAAATCATATTTTTTACTTTTTAAAGCCGCGATTGATTCTTTCATGGCCTTTTTAGCAGCTTGAATGTGTTCAGAGATATGTTTGCGGTCTCCTAAAATGCCGACAAATCCCCGGCCCATAAGTTTTACGTCTACATTTTTAAGTTTAGATAAAACTTCCCGCTCACCAGATGGCCAATCTCCTTTTACAAATTGCAAATACAAAACTCGAAAACCTGTGCCAGTTGCGCGAATCGCAAGTCCGGCTGCAGCTGAGGTTTTTCCCTTGCCGTTGCCAATATAAATAATAACTAAACCTTTTTTTGCCATTGTTTAAAAGCCCCGCCTACGCGGGGCTTAATTTAAAACTGATCTTCTTTTTCTTCGCGCTTTACGACGGTTTGAGTGGCCAGCTTCGCTTGGAGTTTCGCAATTGCCCGGTCCAATGCGGCAATATCTTGCGGACTCATCCCAGGCTCAAGCTTGGCTTGTTCCAAACCCTTTATTCGGTAAGGTAAATCTTCGCTAAACCCGTTCTTCGGCACCCCCTCTTCTCTTTTAAACCCGCGGGGTTGTTGTTTTTGATGTGAATCCATATTCTTCTTTCTCTTTCTTCCCCAACTAAGTAAATGTTAAACGGGGGACGGCCACTTCGAAAAGAATTTTAAACGAAGGGCAGGTTTTTTAGACGCTTTGCGTGTTTCTCCAGAAACCGCAACGCGAATAAAAATCTACTTTAAAGGAATATAAATTGGTGATTTTTATGATCTAAAAAACCTGCCCGAGTATATGGCCTGAGCGAATTAACATTTACTCCAGCCACAATTTTCGCATTTCATACACCCTTCTGCCATGCGCAGCATATTGCTGCAAACCATGCATACCGGTGCATCCCCTATGTCTGCCACTGATGTTTTCTGGCTGACAAAAGGACTAGCCAGTTCATATTCTTTGGTGATCGCTTCGAACACGGGCTGTTTTTCTTTTTCAGCCATCGGCAATTCCATAGGCTTGAAGTCCAATTGCAATTCTTTTTGGCCGCGCTTCATATGAGTTTCTAAAACATTGGCAATGCCATCCGGCAAAGACAAAATCCGTTCGCCGTTATGAAATACTGGATCAGGTCCGCGAATGCCCTTGAGCTGGTCTACGACATTTTGCAAGCTAATTCCCGAACGAAGGGCCAGAGAAATCATGCGGCAGATAGCTTCTGTCTGGGCGCCGAAGAATCCGCCAGCTTTACCAAGCTGTGAAAACACTTCAAATGGTCCGTACTCGTCTTCATTCACTGTGACATATAAATTTCCGTAGGCTGTGGTGACTTTATAAGTAGAACCTTGCATCACGTCTGGTCTTTTCCGAGGCGAAGCATACATCATTTGAGGTTGAGACGGGGTAGCTGGATGAGGCTCAGGGGTAGGAGTTGGCGCTGGCATAGGTTCAGGTTGAGATTCAGCAATTAATTTAGGAGTGACTTCAACTTTAGCCGCTTGATTATTCACCACTTGCTCGGCTGCGTCTTTACCCAATTTTTTATGATCCGTGGCTAAAATCTGTTCATCTCTGGAGCCATCGCGGTAAATCGTGCCGCCTTTGCAACCTAGATCATACATAAGTTCGTAAAGTTTTTTCGTTTGTTCAATTGTATAATTTTCCGGCGCGTTGCAAGTTTTCGAAATCGCGCTATCTGTCCAGCGTTGCACTGCAGCCTGCACTCTCACGTGCTCCTCAGGCGCCAGTTCCATAGCAGTGACGAAATAATCCGGCAATTCTTCCCCGGGATGAGCCGCCAGCCAGTCTTTAGCAAGCTTGATGTGTTCTTGGTGCACGCCAAGTCGGGATTTTCTAAAGTATGTCCAAGAGAAAAATGGTTCAATCCCCGTAGATGTCCCGACCATAGTTCCAATTGTACCTGTAGGAGCTTGAGTTAAAATAGTGACATTGCGAATACCATAGGATCGCACGAGATGACGGATGTATTCTGGCATTTTTTGCATAAATCCAGACTGGAGAAATTTCTCTGCATTGAATTGGCTGAAGGCGCCTTTTTCCCGGGCCAGATCAACTGAAGTTTCGTAAGCGGTGATAGAAATAAACTGATAAAGCTTATCGATAAATTCCACGCCTTGGTCCGAGCCATAGCGAAGTCCTAAGTGAATGAGCATTTCGGCCAGTCCAATGGTACCCATACCGACTCGGCGTTCACTCATTTGTTGGGAGTAATTTTCATCAAAGAAATAAGGCGTGGCATCAATTACATTATCTTGGAATCTCACTGCATCCTGCACAGTTCTTTTTAATTTATTCCAATCCACGTCGCGTTTGGATAGATCCACGTGCTTAGCCAGGTTGATATGGCCTAAGTTACAAACTCCCCACGCAGGCAAAGGCTGTTCGCCGCAAGGATTGGTACATGGCAAATCTGCGTAATACCAAGAATTAGAATAATGATTGGCTCGGTCAATAAAATACATCCCCGGCTCAGCAGAAGCATGCGCAGAAGAGATGATGTTATTCCAGATATCGGTGGCGCGCACGGTTTTATGCTTGATAATTTTGCCGCCAATTTCTTTCCAACGCGAAATATTACCATCCCATTGATCTTTGTATTTCGGGTCCGAAGAATCCGGAAATACTAAATCCCATGGCTGGTCTTCTTTCACAGCTTTCATAAAGTCATCCGTAATGCCTACCGAAATGTTGGCATTGGTAATTTTTCCAGCTTCTTTTTTCGAATTAATAAAATCCACCACATCTGGATGCCAGACATTTAAAATAAGCATCAAAGCCCCGCGCCGACTCCCACCTTGCTCGATCAAACCCGTGACAAAACTGTAAAGTGAAGCCCAGGACACCGCACCCGAAGATCGGCCGTTTACGCCTTTTACATACGCATAGCGAGGTCTTAAGGTCGATACGTTGATCCCGACGCCCCCTCCGCGTGACATGATCTCAGCCATTTGGCCAAGCGTTTCGAAAATCCCGCCCCGAGAATCTTTAGGACTAGGAATGACATAGCAATTATAAAAAGTTAAATTTTGCCCTGTGCCTGCGCCTGTAAAAATTCGGCCAGCTGGAACGTATTTCCAGTCGTCCATAAGTTCACGAAATCGTCCTTCCCACTCCGCTTGAGCTTCGGGTGTAGTTTCTACAGAAGCGATATGCCTGGCGATTCGTTCGAACATTTGTTCTGGCACAGTTTCCAAAGGTTTGTCCACGTGTTCAATAGCTCGGGTTTCTAAAGTGCCATCGCGGAGTTTGACTGAGACTTCATGATTGTCGCGGTCTAAGCGTTCCACCACGCCGATCTCGCGCTGACCAGTTTTGAGATTTACGCAAACCACCACTGTATCTCCTACAGCTAAAGACTCTTTCTTCGCGTCTTTAATCGCGTAGCGGTCTAAAAATATCTTTTCGCCGAGTTCGGCCAGTGCGTTGACTTTTCTGGATTGTAAATTTTCTTTTGGCTGCATAGTGGTGGAATTTAGTTAATTTCAGTTAATTGTTTTTCTCTTAATTTATACGAACGAAAATATGGGTTGTTATTGGCGGCGTTTTCTATGCTCTTTTTATTGGCTATAACTTCTTAGCTTCTTTCACAAACTCTTCTACATCTGCAAATTTTCGATACACAGAGGCGAAACGGATATAAGCGACTTGATCCTTGCCTTTAATCCTGCGCATCACGATATTGCCGATTTCTTTGGTCGCGATTTGTTCTCGACCGGTTTTTTGGATGTCTTGTTCAATGCCGGCGATTAAGGAGTGAAAATCATCGTGGGACAGAGGGCGTTTCTCAAATGCCTTGCGAATACCCGATTCAATCTTCTCTCTCATATACGCTTCTGTGCTGCCGTCTCGTTTCGTTACTTTCAGATCCAGAATTTCCATTTCTTCATGGGTAGAAAATCTGGCACCGCATTTCGTGCATTCGCGCCGCCTGCGAATTGCCATCCCGTCAGAGATGGGGCGGGAATCTAAAACCTTAGTATCGTCATTGGCACAATTTGGGCATCGCATCAGAGATTTTTGAGCGTAAAAAAATAAGAGGAAAATGCTAGAAAATAGCCTCTCAATAACTTGTTTTGGAACGATTGTTGTGTTTTGGTATTATTTTTGTGTCCGCGGTAGGCCAATAAAGGCTTTAGAACACAATATGTAGTGTTGACCATAGATAATATAACCCTATATGTAGAACACTGTCAAAACCCCCTTTTTTCAAAGGATTCTTCCTCCATTACTAAATACAGAAACACTTATCAACAAATCCGCCACACCATACAGACAAATGTCAAATTAAGTTATAATAAGAAATATGAAAGAATGTATTTACTGCGGAAATAATCCAGTTCCCCATGCTATCCATAAATTTTATCAATCCATGGATGTAGCTTTAGGGCCTGTTCGCCGCACAGTCGCGCAAAGTTTTTTAGGCCGCGCTGGCGATTACCTGACCAGTTCTGCGGCTTTAGGGATATTACATGTTCTCAAACCCCTGGGTTTGGTTCAGATCAATCGAGATATTGAAAAAATCCCCTATCCGAGGGCTAAGGTCTTATGGGAAGAGGCGCAGCGTCGCACAATCCCGATTGAAGAAATAAAATTGTTCGGCAAATCTATCGATCTTTACTCAGCGCAAATAAATAATAAAAAAATCTATTTTTTAAGTTTGCCGCGGCGGGAAAATGTAGAGACCAGCAATCTTTCTTGGATTGATGATAAATATTTACTGAAGAAAAAATTAGCAGAACATAATTTACCAGTGCCCAAAGGCGGAACTTTCACCAAATTCTCCCAAGCCTTAAAAGAATTTGAAAAATTGGAAAAACCTGTAATAGTAAAACCGCGCACCGGCTCCCGGGGTCGGCATACTACAACCTTAATCTATGATAAGGATGATCTAAAAGAAGCCTTCCGCATCGCCAAACAGATCTGCCACTGGGTTATCATGGAAGAGCACTTATTCGGCGACATCCAAAGAGGCACGGTGATTGGCGGCAAGTTAGTGGGTGTGTTAGGTGGCAGTTCCCCGAAAGTAACTGGCGATGGAAAGAGTACGATTGCCGAACTCATCGAAATAACGGATCAAAACCGACCTACGGGAGTGAAACAAATTAAAATCAATCCATATTTTATGCAAAGGCAAAAATTAAATATGGATTCTGTATTGCCGGAAGGAAAGCAGATATATTTATCCGAAAAAATTGGGGTGAATTACGGCGGAACTAGTTATGACTGTACAGATGAGTGCCACCCGGATACAAAAAAAATGCTAGAAGAAGCCGGGAAAGTTTTAAATCTTTCAATTTTAGGTTTTGATTTTATTATTCCTGATATTACGAAATCCTACAAAGAACAAAAAAGCGGAATTATTGAGTGTAATGGCGCACCTTTTATTCAGCTCCACCACGATCCCCTCTACGGCAAATCCATCAACGCCGCCAAGTACGTCTGGGACTTAATTGTCTAGTTCTAAAGACTCAGTTGCCGCCTCAGCGGTATCAGGCTTGTAGATATTTAACGGCACTTGGTTTTTCTGCCAGGCAGAAATAATCGGATCAATAAACGACCACATGGCTTTCACCTCAAGCGTGGATACAAACAAAGTTTGATCACCCCGGATGGCATCTAAAAATAATTTTTCGTATTCTTCGATGTACTGCACACGCTCTTTCGTATCTCGCAAGGTAAAATCCAGAGTGCGTTTTTCAATTTCTGAAGTTAGTCCAGGTTTTTTCGCCCAGAACTCGATCATAATTCCCTCTTTCGGCTCCAGAGAAAAAATTATTCGATTTTTATAATGCGGTCCTTCGGCCGGGCAAAAACAATCTTTCGGATGTTTAAGCGTTATGATAATTTCTTTTTGCACTTGGTGCATTCTTTTGCCGCCTTCGAAAACAACTGGCACCTGATCCCATCGAGGACCGGAAAGTAGGCTGCGAATCTTGAAAAAAGTTTCAGTGTCTGAATCCGGTTTTACCCCAGGAATTTGCTGGTACCCCTCATACTGGGCACGAAAAGTATTGGATTTGATCTGATCTATGGATAAAGGCTTGAGTGTATCTACCAATGACTGGGCGCGGCGCATGTGAATTGCTGAAGGACTTAGATCTAAAGGATAATCCATAGTGATCAAAGCTAGCATTTGCAAAAGATGGTTTTGGCCCACGTCTCGTAGAGCCCCAACACCGTCATAAAAAGCGCCACGGCTTTCCACGCCTAAAGTTTCCCAAAGCTTAATTTCAATTTTTTCTATAAAATCCTTATTCCAAGTTTTTTCGAAAATATCGTTATAAAACCGAAAAGCCAAAATGTTTTGCAGCATTTCCTTGGCCAGGTAATGGTCAATCCTATAAATTTTATTTTCTTCAAAAAGGCTGCCTAATAATAAATCTAATTTTTCTGCAGTTTCGCCGTCTTTACCAAAAGGTTTTTCTACTAAAATCCGAGTTTCGGCATCCATATCCGGATGATCGATTAACCCTGAAGACTTCAAATTTTCGAAAATTCCTTTATAAATATCTGGCGGTACCGCCAAATAAAACAAGCGGTTGGTTTTTTCGTCCCAAGCTTGTTGAATTTTATGCAGTTGGTTTTTTAAATTCTCGTAAGAGCGGGGCGTTTCAAATAATCCCTGTTGATACGTAAAAAGTTGCAAAAAATCAGACAAATCTTTCTGATCTATTTTGGAAAATTTCGTCTCTACTAAACCTTTCACATATTCTCTGATAGACTCATCTGTAAATTCTTTCCGGCCAAAGCCCACCACTGCGAATTTTTCGCTTAAAACTTTTTTTCGGAACAAATTAAATAAAGCTGGGACGACTTTCTTCGCGGTTAAGTCCCCAGTAATGCCCATAATCACTAAAATTGTCGGAGTGGTTTTATTCATAGTTATTGTTTGGTGATGGCGTGGCCGCCGAATTGTTTTCTAAGTAGTGCTACGATTTTATTGGAAAACTTCTTTTGATTCTTTAGATCTTTCGATTCTTTCCGCACTTCAAATGAATCTTTGATTACTCGCGCATCTACCCCTAATTCTTCGGCAGTTTTTATAGTCCATTCCCCTTCACCAGTAAATTCGATCAGCCCGCTTGTAGTTTCCAAATTTT
>DATJFX010000058.1:0-3354 GCA_035495465.1 Candidatus Methylomirabilota bacterium | reverse complement strand
TTTGATCTTTTAACAGATACTCAGAAAATACTGGGATGAATGCTACTGAGAAAGTCCCCATAACCAATAAATTATAAATAAAATCCGGAATCCGAAAGGCCGCAAAGTAGGCATCTATCACAGGACCTGCGCCGAATTGGTGAGAAAAGACTGCGTCGCGAGCCAGTCCTAAAAATTTTGCCAAAAGTGAAAAAACCGCGATTATCATCGTGGCTCGGCCGATATTATTTTCTTTTATAGATTTTACATTCATTTCGACAATACTAATGCCCAAAAATCATCTTTCTGAGAATTGGAGTTCCACGTAAATTGGCTTCCCTGACTGGAAATATTTGGAGACTGCCATAGAACCGTATGCTCGCCAATATTTACATTGGCATTAAAAGCAAATGGCAAAGCACCGGGTTGTTTCTGCAGGAGTAAACTATAAGAATCAGAATTTAAAGAATTGCTTTTTAATTTGGAAGGCAATATATATGTAAGAGAAATTGTTTTGTTCTGGTCTGGTGCTGTATTTACCCAGCCGGAGAATTCTGTTTTACCCGCTTCCGTATGAACTAAAACATTAGACTTTGTTTGGCCTGCATCCCAGGCAGACAAGTCAGGGTCCACGCTGAAATTATCAGCACTCGAAGCATGATAATCATAGTCATCAAATCCTGTGGCTGAGATAAATGTCGATCCCAAAGGCGCTAATACCCGCATGTAATCTCGATTTTGATCTTTGCCTTGGTTGGTCCGCGTAACATTTACAGTATCTATAACTGAACCGTCTGATAAAATTCTCCCGGCAAAATTAACACTTTGGGAAATTTCCAAATCAGTTTTTGTACCACCTAAATTGGAATTATTTATATTTAAATAATCAAAATCGGCATCCAAAATTTTTCCCGAAAACCCTAGAGTTTCTATTTGCTGTTGCGCCTTGGGGTTGGATGAGTAGAACATAGCCTGACGCGTAGTTAAGTTATCAGAAATGATTTGGAAAAACTGCAGCCACTGTTCTTTTGTAAATTTCGACATGCGGTCAAGCAAAACTGGCGCAAAATCCGCTAAGAATTTCTTGGGCTGATTTAAAACTTTATCATAATTTTCAGAAGTTTCAAATTGCACTAAATCCTGAAAATTATTCGAATCCAAGGTCACGTTATAAGCTGGCATATTTATGGGGCCAGTGAGTTTTAAAATATCTGAAAAAGGTTTTGGCGTTAAAGCCAACACGCCATCCGCCGTGGCCTGGCCAGACTCGAAGAAATGCAATAATTTTTTAGCGGTCGTGGGAAAATCTACAAACCAATTCGCGTCACGGATTCCCCATTTTTTGATATCCGGCTGAAATGGACCCGGCGCTGCTATCTGATCTAAAATCTGTCCGTCTAGATTATAGATGCTTTCGATTTTTAGATTAGAAATACTACCCCCATTGGAATTTAAAACTCCATAGGTACCGATAAACCCGCCAGTGGCACGTAATTCATCGTAGTTTTGGAAAACCAACAAATAAGTTTTCTGCCCTGTAAACAGATCCAAGTATAGATCCTCGATATTGATGAGGCTGTTTAAAATGGTCAAAAGCTCGGCAATTTGGTCCTGAGCGGAATTGAGCGTTTGCTCATAATCCAAAGGCACGCTGTTCACTTTTTTGAATTCAGCTGACGACTGGGAAACCAAATCTCGGGCATCACCGAGGGCGTTGCGATTTTCTAAAATTCGGTCATTAATATTTGTGGTAACAAGTCCTGTATTATTTACTTTCAATTCGTCCAAAAGACCAAGGGCACCGGTTAATTTTTGTCCGGCCTGGGCAAGAAGTGATGCGCCGGCTAAAACATGCTGAGCGCTGTTAGCTTGTGGAGTGAGCCATTCCAAAACTTTAAAGTTATCCAATTTATCTTGTGCTTTCTGGATATTTTCCTGGGCTGAGCTGAACAAGCTTTCCGCAGATCCAAAATCTTGTGAACCGATATTTTTTCCCGCATTCTGTAAATCCTGATAAGCGCTGGTCGCTTCTCCCAGTATCTCCCCCTTCACCTTATTTGCAGAATTTAGGTAAACCAATCCTTGAACCAGAAACACTAAAACAAGCGCGCTGAGAGCAAAACTTCCCATCTTTAAAAATACGGAGTAAAAAGATTTCGGCTCGTTTTTTTTCGGTTCGTTTATGGGAAACACACTCAGAACGGCAGCTTTAACAGCCGCGGCTTTGCGCGGATTTTTTCGTTTTAATTCTGAGATATCGAGTCGATTAAATTTCATTTAGGATTGTGACATTTTTGCTTTAGAGAAACGAGAAATATTCAGAAGAATTCCCACAGAAGCCAAACTTATCGCTAAAGAAGTCGAGCCGTAAGAAATAAAAGTTAAAGGAATTCCAGTCAGCGGAATGATAGCGATAATGCCACCGATGTTAATTAAAGCCTGCATGGTCAACCAGGAGACGATTCCTATTGCCACCAATTTTCCAAATGTGTCCGGAGCGTTGCGGGCAATTTTAAATCCTCGGACCAAAAACACGACAAACAATAACAGGATCAAACAAATCCTTATAAATCCTAATTCCTCTGCAATGATGGCAAAAATCGAATCTCCGATCGGCTCCGGCAGGTAACTATATTTTTGCCGAGATTGGCCGAAACCTTCGCCCCATAATCCGCCAGAACCGATGGCCAATAACGCTTGGTTGATTTGATAGGAAATTCCTTTCGCATCCACTTGAGGATTAAGAAACGCTAAAAATCTCTGAGCCCGATACGGAGCAGCCTTGATCAGAATCCATAAGACTACCCCGCCAACTCCTGCCGTGGCATAAATATATTTCATGCTCACCCCGCCAATAAAAAACATTGCGGCGGCAATAGAAACTAAAACCAACATGGTGCCAATATCCGGTTCTAAAATTATCAATCCAGCAATTACCCCGACGATCGCGAGGCTGGGCAGAAATCCATAATACAAATCTTTAACGTGATGCTGTCGTTTATCATACCAGCTGGCCAAATATAAAATCACCAGAAGTTTCAGGCATTCGGAAGGCTGAAAAAGGAAAGAGCCCAAATCAATCCAACGGCGGGAATTACCGACCTTAAAACCGATACCCGGAATTAATACCGCGATCAGCAAGCCGATCCCGCCTAAAATTAACAGCGGCGCCCATTTTTGCCATTTATGATAATCGATTCTCGAAAACACAAACATTAAAAATAAACCAGGAATCGCGCCAAATAAAACTTGTCGCAAAAAATAATAATAATTATTATGGAAGCGCTGGTAGGATAAAACCGTGGAGGCAGATGACAGAGTCAGCAAACCGATGCCAAGCAAAATCAAAACCACCCACAATAAATATTTATCAAC
>DATJFX010000057.1:0-3285 GCA_035495465.1 Candidatus Methylomirabilota bacterium | reverse complement strand
GACATTTATTTATATTTTTATATCAGCTTGCAGGGATTCGATTGCAGCTTCTTTGTCTTCCGCGCGTAGGATCGCTGACCCGGCTACTAAAATATTGGCTCCATTAGCGGCAAGCTTGCTTGCTATGCCAATTTTTATCCCACCATCTACAGAAATTATGACATTTTTGGTTAAATTCTTCAATTCTTTCAATCTCTCATACGTCGCGGGCATAAATTCACGTCCTTGAGCTCCAGGTTGAATCCCCATCAACTGAATCATTTGAATTTTGGAATATAATGACGAAAACTTGCGAAAATCTGTAAAAGGATTAAAAACTAAACCCATTTTCAACCCTAGGTGTTCTCCAAATAACAACGCATGCTCTAATTGTTTCTTATCCTCAAAGGCTTCTGCGTGAATTAAAGCATATTGAAAACCACAAGTCTTCGCAGATCTAAAATACTTTTCCGGATGATAGGTCATGAAGTGCGCCACGAGCGTAAAGGGCGAAGCTTTTAAGAAAGCTAGGTCCGCAGGCATTACAGTTTGGTTGCTGACAAATACCCCGTCAGCAAAATCTACATGGAGTTTCTGGAAAAAGTGGCTCAATGCAAAAAGTTCCGCATACTTTTTGCGGAAATCTGAAATATCATTAGTTAAAATCGCCGGAGAAATTTCTGTCATTATAGATTGATATCTATCTTTTTTACTTTATGTAAACGCCTGACAAAGCGTTCTTCTTTTTTATCAAACTTAGTGGTTAAAAAGGTATGGACAATTTTTTTTGCGTTATCAGTGCTGACATAATCCGCAGGCAAACATAATATGTTCGCGTCATCATCATTGCGCGAGGCATGAGCTGTGGCTTCATTCCAAGCCAGGGCCGCACGCGCTCCTTTGGCTTTATTGGCCACGATCGCTTCTCCTTGCCCGGACCGGCAAGCTAAAATCCCCATAGTTCCTTGTTCTGAACCGACTTTCACTCCCACTGGCCAGGCATAATCCGGATAATCATCCTCCGGAGTATAATTATCAGCTCCTAAATCCTGAAAATCAAAATGCCATTCTTTCAACCAAAGTTTGATTTCTTCTTTTAGTTTGTAGCCGCCATGGTCGGCACCTAGATATATTTTCATGTTCTATGGATAGCTTCGCGATTAAATTCTTTAATTACTTGCCAAAAATTTTCACTTTCCAAACTTGCCGCACCAACCAATGCCCCATCGACATTTGCAAATTTGGCATATTCCGAGACGTTATTTTTATTTACAGTGCCGCCGTACAGAATTTTAACATTCCGGGCTGCTCCTTCCCCGATCCTTTTAGCCAAAAGAGTATGAATATGCTCAATCAGTTCACTGGCGTGTTCACCCGTGGCAGGAGTGGATTTATGCATAGTGGAAATCGCCCAAACCGGCTCGTATACATAAATAATTTTTTCCAATTGTTTTTTTTCCAGATCTTTTGTGCAAGCGTTGAATTGTTTCGTTACCAGCGTCTTCATCTGATCCCGTACCGCGTTCTCTTCGCCGCCTAAACACAAAATCGGCGTAAGTTGATTGCTTAGGCAAGCGGAAATTTTTGCGTTTACCACAGAATCCGTTTCACCCAGAAACAGTCTTCTTTCCGAATGACCCAAGATTACGAACTCAACTTTAAATTGTTTAAGTTGCTGCGCCGAAATTTCACCAGTGAAAGGTCCGGCCGCCGCCCAACTTAGATTCTGAGCGCCTAATTTTATATGACCCGCATGATGCATGAGGCCCGGCAAAAACACGAAGGGCGCGCAAATTACCACTTCAGTGTGGTCCGCCATTAAATGCATCCGATAACCTAATGAGGATACTAATCTTCTAGCTTCCTCTAACTTCTGGGGATTCATTTTCCAATTAGCGATTATCAGCTTTTTCATAACCACAATCCCAAAATTATAAAGAATTATTTAACGGGCGTTATAAAATGAAAGTTTGGAAGGAATCCTCTTACAAAATTATCAGGACCCGCGATGGTATATAGTAGGTTATTTTTCTTGAGCATTACCACTGTTTCACTCACGCCCTGGCCCAAATTATTTGTGATTATACTGCCCTGCACCTGATCCACGGTAATAGGTTTTTCACTGGTGATTTTTAAAGATTTACGAACAGCCGGTTCTGCAGACAAAGGATACTCGCTGATTAATACGCCTTCCTGCTTAGAATCCGCAGGCATAAAGCTTACACTGGATTGGCTGGATGATTCAATTCCCCAATTTTTCGGATAACGCACGCTGAATCCTAGTCTGGTATCGCTATACGAACGCCAGGAAACTCCCGCAGCGTTTTGACCAAATTGAGTTTCGAAATTAATATCTGAGACTTTCAGATAGCCGACTACGGCAATAGTCACCATTACGACATATGCAATAGCCCAGATAAGCCAGCGGTTCTTATGGACTTTTATTTTATGAAGATTCGAGAGCTTGTATTTTTTATTTGCCATTTTATTTTCCTCTTATTAATTTATTTTTTTGTATCAAGATATTGTTGGAGCATTATTTGCGCGGCGATATTATCTTTAATCGATCTTTGATCTTTTTCGGGCATGCCGTCTGATGCTAAAGTTTTGCCTGCTGCCACAGAACTAAATCGTTCGTCTAAAACTTCAAATTGAGCTGAGACTTGCTGCTGCAATTTTGAGATAAAGTCCTTTACTGACTCTGTCGACTGCGTGGACTGACCGGATAATCCCTTAGGCATGCCGACCACAATTTTATCTACTTGTAATTCCGAGATTATTTTTTTGATTTCACTGGTCGCTTTTTGGCTTTCGATAAAGTGATCTAAGGGAAAGGCAATTTTCCCGTCTGGATCTGATACGGCGGCGCCGATGCGCACAGTTCCCCAATCCAAAGCTAAAATCCTCATTTGCTCTCTCCTAAGGTCACGGTAATATCCTTAGTTTGACCTCGGGACAAAACTTTCATTTTCACAATATCACCTGGATTATAATCCTTTAATAGCCCGGCTAAACTATGGTCTGTGTCTACTTGAGTTCCGTTTACTTCCAAAATTATATCGCCTTCTTTTAGGCCCGCTTTGTCCGCAGCAGAATCCGGAACGACAGCAGGCTGGCTCGGGCTGCCACCACCTACAATCAAAGCGCCATAATTAACTGTTAACTTATTTTGGTCTTTAATCGTGTCATTTACAATTACGTATCTAACTCCCAGAAATGGTTTTACAATTTTACCAAATTTATCAAAACTATCTTTGTCTTTTTTAAAATCATTGATCGGAATAGCAAAACCCAGAGATTGACCTT
>DATJFX010000056.1:0-12955 GCA_035495465.1 Candidatus Methylomirabilota bacterium | reverse complement strand
TTCACCAAATCAAAAATCTCTTCCAAACGCGCTTCTACGATCTCCGCAATATGCTTGGTAGAGACTTTACCTTCTTCTTGCTTATCGATTTTAGACAAATCCACGTCTACATCTTTTTTGACTTCCCGCATTTCAGCTTGGCCGTATTGCAGTTTCACTTTTTCTGCCGTATCTACTGAAGTACGGAGGCCAATCGCTAAATCATTGGTAATATGCATACTGCCTACTGGCAAAATCGTGGAAGAAACCAAATCCCCTTCTTCAAATACGACCAGTCCTGTGGTCCCGCCGCCTAAATCAATCACGCACACACCCAATTCTTTCTGTTTTTTGTTTAAAACTGCTTGGGCGGCAGCTAACGGGGCCAAAACTAAATCATCTATTTCTAAACCGGCTTGTAAAATACATTTCGTAAGATTTTTTATAAACGGCACCGAGGCTTGGATGATCTGACTATCCACTTCCAGCCGGATTCCAGACATGCCCACGGGATCTTTAATGCCGGTTTGGCCATCCACGGTAAAATTTTTCGGAATCACGTGCAAAATTTCCCTGTTGGCCGGAATTGAGATAGCTTGCGAAGCATCCACCACGCGCACCACATCATTTTCTGTAATTTCCCCATCTGCCCGCGCCACAGCCACTACTCCATGGCTTTCCTGGGACGTAATCTGCGCGCCGCCAACTGAGACCACGGCGTGATCAATAGTTAACCCGGTCATGCGCTCGGCTTTTTCCAAAGCTTCAGAAATTGCAGAGACAGCTTCATCAATATCAACAATTACTCCTCGCCGTATGCCAGCTGAAGGAGCTTCGCCAACTCCGATGATGCTTGGGCTGCCGAGTTGCGACTCCTGTTTCCCTACCACTACTCGGATTACAGAAGAACCAACATCCAACCCTACAAATATTTGTTCTTTCGCCATGAATTTTATTTTAGAAAGTATTGCTACTTGAGATTTTCTTTCACAAGTTTCGAAACCACTGCTCCATCTGCGCCGCCGGAAATTTTAGCCACTACCGCTTTCATCACTTTGCCGAAATCAGCTACGCTCGCGTTCATTTCAGAAATTGTATCTTGTACAACTTTTAAAACTTCTGCTTCATCCATTTGCTCGGGCAAATATTTTTCCAAAACTTGCATCTGCAGCTTTTCATGTTCGACGAGGTCTGATCGATTGCCTGCTTGGAAGCCGGTAATTGAATCTTTATGCTGTTTAACTTTTTTCGCAATCACCTTCAGCACATCATCGGCAGTCAGCGCAGATTTTTTCTCGATCTCAGCATTTTTCAGAGCTGCTTTTAGATTACGTAAAGCAGACAGAGCAACTTCGTTTTTTTCTTTCAATGCGGTTTTTAGATCCGCATCGATCTGTTCCATAGTCATGAATTATCGTCGTCTAAATTTAGGAGTGAGAGGCAATTTGCCTTGCTTTTTCAATTCTTCGCGCTTTTCTCGGTTCACAGCTCTGCGAGCTGCATCTTCGCGAAGCAGATTACGAGATTTGGCTGGAGTAAAAAAACGAATTCTACGAGCACGAATCAAAACACCGCTTTGTTGGATCTTGCGGTTGAATCGTCTTAACAAACTTTCAAAAGATTCATTATCCTTACGTTTAACTTCTACCAAAACATTCACCTCTCTTTCAGGGTCAAATATAACATAAAACCCCCAAATCGTCAAAACCTAGTAGCTATTTCCCCAAGCGTTTCTTCACTTCTTCGATAATTCGCTCAGTTGTAAACAGCTCCTGCATGCCGGAGCGGACGTCGCGCAGGATGATCGTCCCATCCCGGGCTTCTTTCTGGCCGATAATTAAAGCAATACTGACTTTATTTGACTCGGCCAGCTTTAATTGAGTTTTGATTGAGCCGGGTCCGGAAAATTCTGAAGCTAAAATATCGTTATTCCAAAGCTCAGTAAATAAACGCAAAGTTTTTTTCGCGGCAAGGTCGCCTAACGGAACCAGAAAAACATCCACTTTGCTTTTCGTGGCAAATTTTACTTCGGCCAGCTCTAACGCCCGCAAAATCAAATCCGAAGTAGAGCTGAAACCTAAAGCAGTAGTCGGGGTGCCGCCGAGACTTTGTATTAAATCATCAGCATGTCCGCCTTGGCCTAAAATGGCTTCTGCCGCTTTTCCGCCAGTACCCGTACCGCCGCTTGCCGAAAATCGGATTTCAAACACTGTCCGCCGGCTCCAGGGTTTGCCGATAATTTTTGGATTGAGATTATATGGAATAGATAATTCATCCAAGCCTTCTAACACCGCGATAAACTGATGCCGACAATTTTCACAAATATAATCTAAAATCGCTGGTGCGTCGGTGGCGGCTGTAGAACACGAAAGATTATTGCAGCCCAAAATCTGCAACGGTTGATTATTTTCCAAATGCTCTAAGCAATTTTCACAGAGATCGTATTTTTTATCCTTGAAAAAGTTTTTCAGCTGTTCTTGGTACGCAGGCAGGCACTCCATGCAGCCAATATTATTCAGTTCCAAAGATAAATCATTCAACCCAATAGACGCAAACAACTTCAACATCATATTAATCAGCTGCGCATCCGCAATTGGTGTGGTCGGTCCGAAAATTTGCACGCCAAATTCTTGAGTTTGCCGGATTTCTTTGCCTGCGACATATGCCACGGGCGTACAGTAGTACCATTTACTGACGCGATCCCGTTCGGCCAGATGATTTTCCAGATATATCCGCGCTAAGCTAAAAATATTTGTCGGCTTAGCCGCCACAACCACGCCTTTTAGATCTTGCATGGTCAGAAGCTGGTTGGGTTGCCCAGACCAAAAACTAAAAAGCTTCGCATCCTCAAACATAGGCGCATCTACTCTGCCATAACCGAAAGTATGGGCAATGTTCGTGAGTTTTTCTAAAATCACTTCCCAGGATTGATGATGATCCGGCAACAAATCAATACTGCCAGGGAGCCTTGCAGGCGCTTTTTCGATATTTGGTGCGGCTTTTTTCGGACGGCCCATATATAAAAAGTTAAAAACAAAAGGCAAAAGCTGAAAAACTTTCTTTTTACTTTTTATTTTTTGGTTTTAGAAACTGTAAACTGGATCTTTAAAATAAAACTCAAAAGTATTCAGAGGCAGGAGCCGTAAAAAGGTTTTTCCTACCATATCGCTGCGCTTCAGCACTCCCCAATCCCGAGAATCCGAGGACGCTAAACGATTATCACCCAACATAAAATATTCATCCGCACCCAAAGTCACAACTTTATTGCCACCGATAATCGTCGGATTATGCACATAAGTTAGGGATTGGCTGGGCAAATACGGTTCATTGATAGTTGAGCCTTCCGGATGCTCGGCATTGATAATTATCACGCTGCCATTATTATCAATCTTTACAGTTTCACCGGGAAGACCAATTAATCGTTTAATATAAAATTCTTGATGATCTTTGCCGGACGCATCAATATTATGATGTTTTAAAACGATTACATCTCCTCGCTTGGGCTGGGAAAAATGATAAGAGAGCTCATCAATGACTAAATACTGCCCATTCTGAAAATTTGGCACCATAGAACTACCGGAGACGATAAATGGCTGAAAAACAAAATACCGAATCGGGATAATAATGATCAAAGCCACTATTACAATCTTGGCAAAATCCCAAAACAGGAGCGCCGAAGAAGCAAAGTGGCTGAAAAATGATTTATTGTCGGATTGTTTTTCCGGATCAGACATATTTTTTAGTATTAAAATAGGGACTTTTTAAACGCTCTCAAGATCTGGCGAATATTCTGGTGGGCGGTATCCCGACTTAGTCGGGATGGCCCTGTCCCGCACCAATTTTATCATATTTAAGTTTTTTTTGGTGGTCGCATCTGGACTCGAACCAGAGACCTCGCCGATGTGAACGGCGCGCTCTAACCAGCTGAGCTATGCGACCGTATCAATTGGTGCGGGATGAATGCAATGCTCTACCGCTGAGCTAACCGCCCATTTTTTAACAATGCTCTATAAGCTTACCAAATCACGCAAAGCGGGGCAACAGATCAAAGTATGGAAAAATTCAGGATTTTAACCTATAATTAATAGGCCTTTCATACTTATGCCAAATTTAGATGCAATTAAACCCCTGCGTACTTCGCAGGATAATTTTATCTCCCGCTCGCCTAAAAAAAAGCGGCGGGTTTGGAAGTGGCTGGCAGTATTAGCTGTGATAATCGGGCTGGGAATTTGGGGAGGAAGCCAATTGATTTCCAAGACGAACAAAATTTTTACCAACAAGGGCAATATATTCAGCCGGATCAGCAATTTACTGATCAGCCCGGACAAAAAACTGATTGGCGAGGATACAGGCACAGTTAATATTTTACTCATGGGCATCGGGGGCGAAGGCCATGAAGGCGCGCATTTAACTGATACCATGATAGTCGCCAGCATTGACCTCAATACTCACGAAGTGGTATTACTGTCTATTCCCAGAGATTTTTCTTTTGAGCTGCCTAAATACGGATTTAACCGGATCAATGCCGCTTATGCGTACGCCTATAAAGATGACCCGGACACGGCTGGCGATGCAGCCATCGCGGCTGTGGAAAAAGTTACTGGCTTAGATATTCCTTATTATGCGGTGATAGATTTTGCTGGATTTATAAAAGCGATAAATGATGTAGGCGGGGTAGATATAACAATTGACCGCACATTTACCGACGCAGAATACCCAAATGAATCTGACGGATACCTTTCTCCAGTGACTTTTACTAAAGGCACGGAACATATGGATGGCACCCGGGCTTTGATCTTTGCCAGGTCTCGCCATGGCAATAATAACGAAGGATCGGATTTTGCCCGCTCTGAACGCCAAAAGAAAATTATCGCAGCCTTTAAAGACAAAGTTTTGAAATTAAATTTGGGCGATTTAAAAACTATTACGAATTTATTGGGTGATTTTACTGACAACTTCCGCACCAATCTCGAACCTTATGAGCTGAAACGCTTAAGCGATTTAGGAAAAGGCATAAACAGCGACAATATTTATTCATTTTCTTTAGAGCCGCAGGGTAATTTGATTTGTTCTGAACTAATAGACGCCAACACGGGCCAACGTATCGTGGCGCCGCCCCCTACTGCTACGCCGGATCCCACTACTACGACCACTCCGCCTGCCACAGATACCACGAAAAAATCTACTTCTTCTTCAACTAGTACTTCCACCAAAACTCCTTCCACTTCACAGCCTACTTCCAGTACCAGTAGCGATACTACAGACACTGAGCCCACCACGCCGACCGTGGTTCCGATGTATGTGATTGAGCCGTGCGCGGGCAAAACTTTTGCTGATATCCAAAAATTTGTGCAATTAGCGCCCATGCTGGCAAAACTGAAAAAAGAAGCGGCAGTAATAGATATTCAAAATTCCACAGGACAAGCTTCTGCCATAAAAAAATATTCGATATTGGCTGACTATGGTATGGTTTTGAAATATCCGATTTTTTCCGGCCGGACAACCTATCAAAACACTATTTTATATGACAATTCTGCCGGACGGAAACCTCATACCTTGGATTATTTAAAAGCTAATTACCAATTCATCACATCTGACGTGGGCTTTCCGTCCTCGAATGCGGATTTTGTAATCGTAGTCGGGAAAGATACACCATAACTATATGCATACTCCTCTAGTCGCCCTGATCGGTCTGCCAAATACGGGAAAATCCACGCTCTTTAACAAAGTTTTGGAGCGCCGGTTAGCTTTGACTTATCCCGAGGCCGGCACGACCCGGGATCGCGCATATGGGTTGACGACTTGGAATGGTTTTTCTTTTTATTTGATCGATACTGCCGGGATTGTAAATAATCCTTTGTCAGATCTGGAAAAAAATGTGCAGAAACAGACAGAAATTGCCGTGGAAGAAGCAGATTTGATTTTGCTGGTGGTAGACGGCCAAACTCCGGCCACGAGTAAAGACATTGAGATTGCCCAGAGATTATCCAAAAGCAAAAAACCTAGCATTCTGGCAGTAAACAAAATTGACGTCCGCAATACTAAAACCAATACTGCGGCTTCGGCATATATTAAATTAGGTCTCGGTGAGCCCATTCTGACCTCCTCTGTGAATGGATCTGGTTTGGGAGATCTTTTAGATACAGTAGTAAATAAGCTTAAAATTTTATTTCCCGAAGAAGTTCAAGAACCAGCCGAAGGTTTACGCGTGGCATTTGTGGGCAAGCCAAATGTCGGTAAATCCTCACTGGTCAATGCATTACTAAAACAAGAACGCGTTTTAGTCCATCACGAAGCCGGCACTACACGGTCCACTGTGGAAATTCCATTCGTTCATGATGGCAAAAAATTCATTTTACTCGACACTGCGGGCATTAAGAAAAAATGGAAGCAAGATTCAGATGTGGAAGCCGCTGCGGCATTCCAATCCATTCGAAACATTGATAGTGCTGATACTGTTTTTTTTACAGTCGATGCCAGCCAGGAATTAACAGCTCAGGATCAAATCGTGGCCCAATCAATTTTAGAAGCTCAAAAATCCTGCGTCATTGTCTTAAATAAAATTGATTTACTGGATAAAAAAGAGCAAGATCAGTTTTTGGATGCTTTGCCGAATTATTTACCGCAAATGTGGTATTTGCCCGTGCTGTTTACTTCCAGCAAAACTCGCCAGGGCTTAGATCTTTTGTTAAAATTTGCGTATGATGCTTTTAATTCAGCCAATCGCCAAATCCCCCAGGAAGAGCTAGATCTGTTCTTGGAAAAAATGCTTACCGAACAGATGCCAGGAAAAATGGATGACCAGCGTAGTCCTAAAATCTATAACTTAAGCCAATTAGGCATCAATCCCCCGACTTTTAAAATGAATGTAAATTTTCCAGCGGCAATAGCCACGGCTTGGAAAAAATTATTTGAAAAACAATTTCGAATAAAGTTTGGATTCGAAGGAACTCCTATTGTGATTAAATATTTGAAACGCATATGACGATCATCATCGGCTTAGGCAACCCGGGAAAAAAATACGAAAACACCAGACACAACTTTGGGTTCAAGGTTTTGGATTTGCTGGCAAATGGCGAACTATGGGAAAATAAATACCAGTCAGAATTTATCAAACTCAATGATCTAATCCTAGCGAAGCCTCAAACGTTTATGAACAAATCAGGCGAAGCTGTAAAGGAAATTTTAAAATTTTATCCTGACGCCCAACTGATCGTGATCCATGATGAATTAGATTTTCCTTTAGGCTCGATGCGCGTCCAGAAAAATTCTTCCGCTGCCGGCCATAACGGCGTCCAAAATATAATTGACGAACTCGGGACCCAAGACTTTATCCGCATCCGCTTAGGTATAGATTCTCCGTCTCGGGGTCAGGTACCGGGAGAAGACTTTGTTTTACAAAAATTCACGCCTGAAGAGGAAAAAATCGTTTTAGAAATTTTAGAAAAAACTAAAGATGCGATCGAAACCTTACAAACTGACGGTCTCGATATCGCCCAATCCAAGTTTAACGGTTAACTCCCTTATATAGGGAGTTTTTTTATATGGAAATTTGCCGCTGTCCAAGCGACAAAAATCCGGTTAGATCTGTCCTTGTCGCGAGTCCGGCAAATTTCCGACTTTCTTTTGGATACTTTTCTTTCCTAGAAAGAAAAGTACTAGAATAAAAAACACGTTGGCGGATTGCTCCACCAACGTGTCAAAACTCGCGGGCCACTATTCGTAGCGGCGACGTTCGGGTTGAAACCGGTCTTTCAGTTCCTCAGGATAGCCCGAGGACCGATCCGGCGTGGTCCGAAACCCGATCCGTCTCTGTGCCGGCAAGCCATCCGAGAGCCTCTGCTCGCAAAGATTCCAGATGGCCGCGACCTCTTCGGGGCTGCGTTCACCCAACTGCAGCTCCCTCTCCAGCGCCTCGATCTCCTGCTGGGACAAGGCGGGTGGGCTGCCTTTCTGGAACTCAATCGATCCGGTTTTTTGCAAGGAAAACCCCTCCCCCTCAAACACTTGCTTGAGCGCTTTCATTACGGGTACCCGACGACGAATCATAGCAAACTCCGAAAGCAACCGCTGGGAGCGATTGCGGTAAAACCGGCATGGGATACCGGTTGAGGTGGGACTACGAGTGGATACGATTACTGACGAGCCAGGTATTCTTTCATCTCCTGCTCGAACTTCATGTCCGCCTGCAGGCGTTGGATTTCCTGTTGCGCCGCCTGGTCGTTCTTGGCGCTGATGTGCGCCAACGAAAGGACCAAGACCCCCAACACTATCAGGCCCAGCGCGAACGCCAACCAAACCCAACCGGCCAGGACATGCTGGACGCTCTGGATCAGATTGGCATTTTGCACAGCCGTAGCTGCGCACAACACCAACACCACGGCCAACCCGAGAATCTGGTTGATTCGCTTTTCGGGATCAGTCATCTGACACCTCCTTCGAAATGGAAAAAACTTTCAAAAATATCCTGAACCCCACTTACGAGTGTTGGACAAGGACGGAAAACCGCTCCGGCCCAAACTTTGGGTTACTGGCGAACAATAGGAGGGATGCTGCTCGCTTTCACCACTCGCAAGCAGGATCCAGGACACTTCTTGCCTGCCCGCCGTCTGGGCGGGTTTGCTTGCTAAAATTAATGTATACTATTATTGATAAATAACTATTCAACGATATATCTTAGCAAATTTTGATGATTTTGTCAAGAGGTAAGGTTATGCATTTACTAGAGGAAAAAATATTTGCGAATGCTTTAAACCAGCTGCCAGGCTTAGGGCCAGTTCGTTTAACCCAGCTTTATTCCAGCTTTGGTTCCTGGGCCAAGGCTTGGGCCAATTCTCCCCAAACCTATGCTCAGGCTGGCATACCCCTAAAAACTATCAATGAAATTATAACAAAAAAATCTAAAATCAATCCAGAGCAAAGCTTTGCTGAAATGACCCGACGGGGCATTGAAGTGGTATTAAACACGGAAAAAAATTATCCTGAGCTCTTAAAAGAAATTTCCTCTGCCCCACCTCTTCTGTACGTCCGTGGCAATAAAGCAGTTTTAAATTCTTTAGGTATGGCAGTGGTAGGCACTCGAAAAATTTCTCTTTACGGCAAGCAAATCTGCGAAGAATTAGTAAACGGACTGGTGCAAAACAATATTTCCATTGTTTCTGGGTTAGCTTATGGAGTTGATGCCGCGGCTCTGACTGCGTGCGTAGAAAATGATGGCAAAGCTATTGCCGTCCTGGCTAGTGATTTGGATAACACCAGTATTTCGCCTCGGGTAAATTTCAACTTAGCCCAAAAAATTATGAAAAACGGCTGTTTGGTTTCCGAATACCCATTGGGCGCGGAAACTCATAAACAAAACTTCCCCGTCCGCAATCGCCTCATCTCAGGCCTTGCAGTCGGCACTGTGGTTGTGGAAGCAGATTTGGAAAGCGGATCTTTAATCACTGCGGATTTTGCGTTGGAACAAAACCGCGAGGTCTTCGCCGTCCCGGGTTCGATTTTTTCCCAAACCAGCCGGGGCACGAATGAGTTGATTCGAAAAGGCGCTCATATAGTCACAGGCATTGGGAGTATTTTAGATGAATTAAATCTCACAAACTCTGAACTTTTAGAAGACGTGCCAATGGACACAACGGAAGAAGAACAATCCATCTTAAGCCATTTGTCTAAAGAGCCGATCCAGATCGAAGAGCTGATTCGAACTTTGAAATTGCCGGCTCGAAAAATCAGCGCCAGCTTAACTATGCTGGAAATGAAAGGCCGGGTAAAAAATCTGGGCGGCACTAAATATATAAAAATCCGATGAAAAAAAATTCAATTAAAATCTTTCTGTCAGCAGTTGCTGTTTTAGGGATAGTTATGGCGTTTAGAATGCCAAAAATTGCACAATCCCCGGCTTCCGCTCAACCAGCCGCTTCTTCGCTGACAACAACTTTATTTTTCGCCGGAGATATCATGCTGTCGCGAAACGTTGACGACAAAATGGTTTCTGCGGCGGATTTTACTCTGCCCTTTCAAACCACAGCTGAGGTCACTCGGCAAGCTGATATAGCCTTTGCTAATTTGGAATCGCCGTTTAACAGCGAGGGTAGTCATTTCGTAGACGGCAGCTTGGTTTTTAACGCGGACCCAAAAGCTATCGCCGGCTTAAAATTTGCGGGTTTCGATATTTTATCCACTGCCAATAACCACACACTGGACCAAGGCCAGCTGGGGCTTCAATACACTTATAATCTTCTAAAAGAAAATGGAATTTTAGCAATTGGCACTACGAGCAGTTGCCATGATGGTGAAGTTTTAACTAGAAACAATATTAAATTTGGCTTTCTCGCCTACTCTTATACCGCTTTAAATAACGGCACGCATACCACTGATCCGCTAGTTTGCGATGCTAATGATCTGAATCAGGTAAAAACAGATATTAGCCAGCTTAGGACAAAAGTAGATGTGCTAATTGTTTCTATGCATGCCGGTATAGAATACACTCGGACTCCCGATACATTGCAAAAAGATTTTGCGCAAACTGCTTCAGAGGCCGGAGCGGATTTTGTGATCGGCGCGCATCCTCACTGGATCCAAAAACCCATAGAAAAGATCAATAATAAGACTTGGGTTTTCTATTCGCTTGGCAATTTCATATTTGATCAAATGTGGAGTCAGGACACGCGGGAAGGACTAACCTTACTCGCAAGCTTTAGCGGGAAAACTTTACAAAAAATAGAACTCAAACCCGTAATTATCGACAATTTTTGCTGTGCTCGCTGGGCTAACGATGATGAAACAAAAAATATTTTAGAAAAACTGGATTTGACAAGCACCACTCTTTAACGCACAATAAGAAAGTCGCGTGGAGCCTGTGGCGACCGCGTAAAATATTTATATGTCTAAATCCCTAGTTATAGTTGAGTCCCCAACCAAAGCCAAGACCATTACCCGATTCTTAGATGGTAAATTTAAAGTCGAGGCGTCTTTTGGTCATATCCGCGATTTGCCCACGAGTAAAATGGGCATTGATATTGAACATGATTTCGAACCGACTTATGTCATCCCGCCGAAAGCGAAAAAAAGAGTAGCCGAATTGAAAAAATTAGCCCAGGACGCACCTGAAGTTATTCTTGCTACTGACGAAGACCGCGAAGGTGAAGCCATTGCCTGGCATTTAGTGACGGCTCTGGGGCTGAAAGAAAAAGATATTAAGCGTATCGCTTTTCATGAAATCACCAAAAGCGCCATTGCCCATGCCTTAGAAAGTCCGCGGAAACTCGATATCCACTTAGTGGATGCTCAGCAAGCCAGACGCGTACTCGACCGCTTGGTCGGCTATGAACTTTCGCCGTTCTTATGGAAAAAAGTCAGACGAGGACTTTCTGCCGGCCGGGTTCAATCCGTCGCAGTCAGATTAATCGTCGAACGCGAACGCGAAATCCAAAAATTTAAACCAGAAGAATACTGGAGCATTGTCGCCACTTTTGAAAAAGATGGGCAGTTTTTAGGCAGATTAGCTAAAGTTGATGGCAAATCTTTAGATAAACTCGGCATAAAAAATGAAGCTGCGGCTAAGAAAATTTTAGCTGATCTCCAGAACCGTCCAGCAGAAGTCATAGAAGTTACCAAAAAAGAAGTCAGACGAAACCCAGCCGCGCCATTTACTACTTCTACCCTCCAGCAAGAAGCCGCCCGTAAACTGGGCTTCTCTGCCAAGCAGACCATGATGTATGCCCAACAATTATACGAGGGTGTAGAAATCGGCGAAGAAGGATCTACGGGTTTGATCACCTATATGCGTACTGACTCGGTAAACCTCTCTGATCAAGCTTTACAATCTGCCAAGGAAACAATTTCAGAAAAATACGGTAAAGATTATTTACTGCCAGAACCTCGCCGCTACGCCTCGAAGCAGAAAAACGCCCAGGAAGCCCACGAAGCAGTCCGTCCTACCGAACTTATCCGTGATCCGGAAAGTTTGAAAGATCATTTAGACCGCAACCAATATCGGCTTTATGATTTGATCTGGAAACGCACGATCGCGACCCAGATGCCCGAAGCGGTATTTGATGCCACTAGCGTGGATACTGAAATAAAGGGTGATAAAACTTATATTTTCCGCTCCTCAGGCCAAGTCATCAAGTTTGATGGCTTTATGAAAGTGTATCTAGAAGGCACAGATGACGAAGAAGCCCAAGAAGAAGGCTTATTGCCGGAATTAAAAAAAGGTGATGAACCAAAAGTTGTAAAAATTATTCCCAACCAGCACTTTACCCAACCACCTCCGCGTTACACGGATGCTTCCTTAATTAAAGCCCTAGAAGAATTAGGGATTGGGCGACCTTCTACATATGCACCAACAATTTCTACTATCCAAGAACGGGATTACGTCCAAAAAATCGATAAACGATTCAGTCCGACTGAAATCGGCTTTATAGTAAATGATATTTTAGTGGAACATTTTCCGGCTGTGGTGGATTATCAGTTTACAGCCGGCATGGAAGAACAGCTAGACCAGATCGCAGAAGGCGAAAAAGAATGGGTGCCAGTAATCAAAGAGTTTTACGGTCCTTTCCATGACAACTTAAAGTCCAAAGAAAAAAGCGTGGAAAAACACGTGGAGCAATTGGATGAAAAATGTCCGGACTCGGGACATCCCCTAGTAATTAAGTTTGGCCGATTCGGCAAATTTATCGCTTGCTCAAATTATCCGGAATGCAAATACACTCGTCCTATGCCCGAGGAGCAGAAAATTATTGAAGAAAACTCCGGGGAAATTTGCGAAAAATGTGGCAAGCCGATGGTAGTTAAGTTTGGCCGCTTCGGTTCATTCCTCGGATGTTCCGGCTATCCAGAATGTAAAAACATTAAAAAAATCCAAAAAGGTACTGGCGTTGAATGTCCTAAATGCGGCGAAGGGGAAATTATTGAACGCAAAAGCAAACGCGGGATTTTTTACTCCTGTTCCAAATATCCGAAATGTAAGTTTGCC
>DATJFX010000055.1:0-6369 GCA_035495465.1 Candidatus Methylomirabilota bacterium | reverse complement strand
AATCACGTACTGCAAAACATCTTCGAGCTTAACTTGATTATTGCGCACCAGCTGGGCCAAACTTTGATCCAAGGAAATCATGCCAGCTGCAGCAGAGGTCCGGATAATATTCGGAATTCCGTAAGTTTTATTGTCTCGAATAACATTGGCCACGGCATGATTGTTCATTAAAATTTCTACTGCTGGCAACCGTCCCCCGCCTATTTTCGGCAATAGACGCATCGACATGACGCTGATTAAAATATTGGCCAACTGAGAACGAATCTGATTTTGTTGGTAGGCCGGGAAGACGTCAGTGATACGATCAATAGTTTGGGCGGCATCATTGGTATGTAAAGTGGCAAACACCAAATGTCCAGTTTCGGCCAGAGTAATGGTCGTTGCTATTGACTCCAAGTCGCGCATTTCACCAACTAATACCACGTTTGCGTCTTCTCGCAAGACCGAGCGTAAAGCCATGGCAAAGTCTTTGGTATCGGTCCCAACTTCTCTTTGGTTCACTAACGACTTATCTTGAGTGTACACATACTCGATCGGATCTTCAATAGTCACGATGTTATCCGCCCGGGTATGGTTAATAGAATCAATCAGAGAAGCCAAAGTAGTTGATTTTCCATGTCCTGTAGGTCCCACCACCAAGATCAACCCCTGCTTATAGTTGATCATATCTTTAATTTGATGGGGTAAATTTAATTCGGCAATAGTGCTGATCTTATCCGGCACTAACCGAAGCGCTGCTCCAGGATAACCTTTTTGGTTGTACGCGTTAATACGAAAACGAATATTATCTTTGAAAGAAAAAGAAAAATCAATTTCCTTTTCTTCTCGGAATTCTTTGCGGCGTTCATCTGAGGCCAACAAAACGTCTACGATCGTACCGATTGCATTACCAGAAAGTACATCGTAGTCACTGAGTTCCACCAGTGCGCTGTCGATACGCAAAGTTGGTGGTTTTCCAGTGACCAAATGCAAATCCGAGGCTCCCCTTTCCAGCATTAACGTCAGTAATTTATTGACTTCGAGTTCTGTAGATTTATATACCATATAATTTATGTAAGCTTACCGGTTGATTAATTTTTATGTGATAAAAAATTCGATTGATAAGATCAGGAGGAGCGATTGTTCTTCGATCTATCCATTCGTTGGCTCCGAAATTTAAAGCTGTGTTCGCATCATCATGGTCAGTCAGAAACAAAAAAGGAATAGGATATAGCGTAGGATGAGACCGAATATATTTTAATATGGTCAGTCCGGACAATAGAGGTAAATGATAATCACTCACTATCAGATCCGGCTGAAAAAGTCGGATTTTTCGAATTGCGCTTAAACCATCATGCGCCGAATCAAAAGTAAAATACGGAACTAAAGAATCCTCATAAAGGGAAGTAATTTTTGGATCTTGATGCGCGAAAAAAATCTTATTCATATTATTCCTTAGTAACTCTGACAACTTCTTCCACAGTAGTCAGACCCTTCAGAGCTTTTAGGACTCCATCTTGCTTCATTACCATCATTTTTTCTTCTTTAATCGCATACTCTAAAATCTTTATGGCCGGCTGTCTGTCATTAACCAAATTCTGAATATTTTTAGACATTGGAATAGTTTCATAAATACCAATCCGGCCTTTAAATCCTGTGTTGCCGCAAGCAGGACAGCCGCGGCCCTTATAAACTTTAATATCTTTCATATCTATGCCCTCGAGTTCAGATTTATCCACGGTAGCCATTTCATCTCGGATAATTTTTTCAATTGCTTCGGTAGGCTTGTCAGTAGTTTTGCATTTATCACAAATCTTACGGACCAAACGCTGGGCTGCCAATAAATTGATGGAAGCGGTCAGCAGGAATGGTTCAATTCCCATATCCATAAGCCGTGGGATGGCGCCGGCAGCGCTGTTCGTGTGCAATGTCGAAAATACCAAGTGTCCAGTCAAAGCAGAATTTACCGCCAGTTCAGCAGTTTCTCGATCCCGAATTTCTCCAACCATGATAATGTTCGGATCTTGGCGCAAAATAGAGCGAAGGCCGGAAGCGAAAGTCAGTCCGATCTCGGGCCGAATCTGGGCTTGGTTTACGCCATCAATAAAATATTCTACCGGATCTTCCAAAGTCACAATATTAACTCCGGGTTTATTTAGTAAACTTAAAATAGCATACAAAGTTGTGGATTTACCGCTGCCAGTCGGTCCAGTCATTAAAAACATGCCATGAGGTTTGCTGATCGCGTCTTTCATGTCAGTTAGTCGTCGGCCTAAAATTCCTAAATCATCTAAAGTGGGCGCGCCTGTGGATTTGTCCAAAATACGTAAAACGATCTTTTCTCCCACCACAGTAGGAAAAGTCGACACACGAAAATCAATTGGCTTCCCTTCCAGATTGATGTGAAAACGGCCATCTTGCGGCAAGCGCTGTTCGTCGATTTTTAAGTTGGAGAGAATTTTAATTCTGGAAATAATTGCCGGATGAACTGATTTAGGAAGAATCAAGGAACTGTGTAATTCGCCATCAATCCGATACCTGACCCGGAGATCCTCTTCTGAAGGTTCGATATGGATGTCCGAAGCTCTGGCTTCAATAGCGTGGCGGATGATCACGTCTACGATTTTCGAAATCGGAGCTTCATCAACAATTTTCATCTCCACTTCTACTGTCGGCTTGGCCTGTTTTTTCTGTTCCTCTGCCTGCTCTTTTTGCACCACTTCTTCCAAAGCCTTGGTAACTTCTTTGGTGATGCTGCCGGACTTCCGGAACACTGACTGGAAGCTGGTAAAAGAAGTTATATATGTTTCGATCCGATATTTATTTTTATGCGATAAAAATTCCAAGGCCTCTAAGGCAGAGAGGTTGGTGGGATCAGTTAAAGCAACTTTTAAAACATTGTTAGCAATTTCAAACGGAATAAACTTGTAGTTGGAAATAGTCTCCTTCGATGCTATATCTAAAACTTCTTTCCCTATGGTTTTATTGCGCAGGTCGATATAGGGCAAATTAAAAAAAAGGCCTCGGGCGCGGGTCATGTCCTCTTCTGTCAGGTAGCGCTCACTTATCAGATAGTCGAATAGATTCCGGTGAGCTGTTGATGACTCTGCCCTGGCTTTGATGAGATTTTCTTTAGTAATGAAATCTTTTTCTAGTAAAAAATTTTCAAAACTAATTGTTTTGTATTGGGTAGTGGTGGTAGCTGTATCTGCCATAGGATTTTCGTCCTTTTAACATTTTCCAAAGGAAGATTTGAACTTGAAAAATTGCTTTAGTAATTGGTAAATGGATCATCCCGGCCCAATTCTTTTGGGTCTACGGCTGCAGGAGTGTAGGGTATAAGAGACTTAAATTTACTGTTGGTATCGATGATGGAAGTGTCGAGTTTGGTATTATTCGGAAATACTGCAGGCGGCGGATAAACTCCATCTGCTGAAGGAGCGCCAGATGCGGCAGCATCTCCGCTTTGAAGTGTAGGATTTGGATTGACAAGACTAGTATCTGAAGTAGCGGGTGCGACTCCTGCTCTTTGACCCCACAGGAATATTCCCAATGATCCTATAACGCAAACAGAAATGATGATAATATATATTTTTTTCTTTTTCGGATCCATATTTATTGTTGATAATAGGTTTTCAAAATAACATCAAACTGCAACAATCCCGCATCATCAATTTTAAAAGATACACTTTGAATATCAATTAACCGAAGATGATTTTGCAGACGAGTAATAAAATCTTTAAAAGCAGGATAGCTCGCATCTAACGTCATGGTAATCGGCTGGGTAACAATTGAGTTTGGCACAATAGCCTTCTGCGCAGCCGAATTGCTGCTGCTCCCCAACTCTAAACTTTTCAAATTGACTCCTGAGGCCTTAGCTAAAGCATCAATGCCGGTCAACAAATCTGCTGTATCCACATTTTGGGTAGGTAAAGCTTGGCTCGCCAATACTCGATCCTGAGCGTGCGAATTATATGTATCTAAAAAGCTTTGTAAGGAGGATAAGGATTGATTTAGCTGGTCGTTCTGAGCCTGGGCATCATGCAATTGGGCAATTGATAGCTGATATTTATTCCAGCGCGGTAAAGCCAAAAAATAGGCTGCCAAAAAACAAGCGATCAATAAAACTATTCCATTCGTCATTCTAGATCTAAAAGAGATTAACGCCATAAATTATTGAGTGAATAAAGTTGGACTTGCCGTTAAATTAATTGAAAACTGATAACCATTTATTTTTCCTAATGACGGCAGAACTGAAGTCAGCTGCACGGATTTGAATTTAGACGAAGTAGAAAGACCTAACAATAATTTGCCCAAGTCTACATAATTGTCTACCCGGCCTTCTAAATGTAATTTGCCGTCAATTCCTGCACTTAAGCTAAAATACTGAGATTTAACATAAGTCATCTTGGCTAGCTCATCCAGGAGTGGCGATAAATAAACATGGGAATTCACCAATGTTTTAATGTTAGCTAACTGCGCTTGAAAAGCTTTTGCATCAGACAAACCTTGTTGTTTGGAATCCAGTTGTTTGCGTAACTCCTGGTTTTGAGCTACGGTTGTCTGGACTTGAGTCTGCACTTTGCTATTTAACAGATAAAACACCCCAAAAGCTCCTAATATCAGGATAAAAACAATAGACAGAAAAGTAATAATCAGCTTGCTTTGCCTGTCCCAAGCAAAGCTTTTTTCCTGCAACCGATTTTGTAATAAATTTATTTCTTGCATGTTATTTATTCATTTGCCTCATGGCTAAGCCGGTGGCTACGGCTAGATTTAGTCCCAACGGTTCAATGATGGGTTTAAGTTTTGGATCATATACAATATGCGACCAAGGTTCTGCCAACACTACTGGCTTGCCTAACCCTAAAAAATATTCTTGCAGTTTAGGAAGTTTCGATCCGCCGCCGGAAAGTAAAACTCTGTCTATGCGCTCGCCGCGGCTCTCAAATAAATTAATTAATTGCTGGGCTTCATTTTTTATAACATCCAGAATTGGACGCATAACCTGAGGAATTTGTTGGGAAGTCTGGTTTAATCCAAAATCTTTCTTAAACTGCTCGGCTCGAGCAAAATTGACTGACAAACTCTGCGCTAAACTGGTAGTTACAGTGTCGCCGCCTACATTTAAATTTTTGGAAAGTCGCAAATATCCGTTTTCTACTAAATTTACCGTGGTGCTTTTAGCTCCGATGTCTATTAATAAGTTAGTATGCAGATCTTCCCCCACCAGGGAGCGGATAAGAGCTAGGGCTTCGATCTCCAAAGCTTGGGGCTCTAAACCAGCCATGTGAAAAACTTTAATATAATTATCAATCACGGTGGTGGGTACTGCGGTCAGAAGAATTTTATTCTTCGAGTCATTTTGATTCTTTAAATTACCGAGATTTGTATCCTTAGTGATCGTCTGATGCTTGTTTTCCAAAATACTCCAAGAAAGAGCCACTTCTTCCAAAGGCAGTGGCACGTATTTTTTGGCCTCAAATTCTATCGCGGTTTTCAGCTCTTCCACAGGAATCTTCGGCATTTCAATCACAGAGGTAAAGACAGCGCTATTCGGCAAAGAAGCGATGACTCTTTTAGTGCTCACTCCAGTTTTCGCAATCAATGACTTTAAGATTGCCGCCGTTTGATTTACGGCCGGATCGCTGTCTTTATTGGCAATTTGGTAAGAAACATTAACTAAACCATAGGTTTCCAGAACAAATTTGTCTCCTTGAGGCTTCAATTGGACAATTTTTATGTTGGAAGTGCCAATATCTACCCCAAGTTGACTTTTTGGTTTGCCAAATAGCATTTTGTTTCAGAAATTTGTTGCGGGTAAGCCCTGATTTCTCCTAAAGTATAGCGATTTTTATTATTTTAGTCAAATCTCCCTGGTAATAACGGAATAAACATATCATCTTTAGGGTTAATTAACAGCTCCTTAGTATTAGTCCGGTTTACGAATTTTACTGACGCCTGAGAAATTAAGGCCAAAGGCTGACGCTCCGACCCCTCCCCCATCTCTAAAGTCGCGGCAGTGGCTAAACTATCCGCAACATCTGTTTTAGCAAATTTAAATTTCCGCCCAAAGATATCTTTTTGCCCTCGATAATCTCTTAGTCCTTTTATCCCGGCATACCCCAGAGCAATTCCCAAAACCCCAGCCCTGAGCGGTAAAGTCCGACTATCAGTAATTATTACTCCTAAGTTCTTAATCTTATAATGCCTTAAAAGCTTCCTCCGAATGGCGTTGGCTGACTGAAAGCAATCTTTTGGCAGTAGAACCAAGCGCCCATTCCCATTTGACTCATCAATTCCCGCATTGGCTGTATAAAGTCCATCCCTGACAGTCAAATAAACATATTTAGTTCGCCGAACCCAGCTGCTTTCCGACCGGATCAGCCG
>DATJFX010000054.1:0-6684 GCA_035495465.1 Candidatus Methylomirabilota bacterium | reverse complement strand
AATCGTCTCGAAGAAGCAAAATCCGAGCAAGAAGCAATTAATATTATCAATGAAGCCATAAGTGATAAAGGACTTACATATTTTGAGGAAAGCGAAATTTTAAACCACGGTATGAATCAAGCAGCCTAAAAACAATTTAGTCCAGACACAAAAAACAAAAATGGCCCTGACAAACAATGCATTAATAATCTTTTGGCTCATCTTGATTGCCATTTTAGGCCTGGTGGGTCTGCTTTTGTATTTCATGTTTGTAGAATTGTTACGGAAAAAAACTTGGGCGCCACGCGTTTTGAATTCGGTATTTTTGCAAGTGTCAACGCAAAAGGAAGTGGATGAAAACGGGGAAGAAGCAAAAAAAGAACAAAAAGATATTATCGGGGTTGCCGAACAATTTTTCGCTACGATCAGCCAAGCGGGAGAGCGGGGGCTTCATAATTTTTTAGGGATCAACGAATATATCAGTTTTGAAATAGCCGCCCACAATAAAAAAATCTCTTTTTATATAAACGTGCCGAAGCGCTTGCAGGCCATGGTGGAAAAACAACTGCACGCTCAATATCCAAAAGCGCAAATTGACGTAGTGCGGCCTTACAACATATTCACGCCGAAATCTTTCGTCGCCGCGTCTGAACTTGCTTTGCAGAAAGATTATACTTTTCCCATCCGCACCTATAAAAACATGGAAGCGGATCCTTTGAATTCCCTGACAAATAGTTTATCAAAACTGAACGAAACTGAAGGCGCGGCTATTCAGCTATTATTATCCCCAGCCAGCGGCCACTGGCAAGGGAAACCCCGCCATCAAGCTTTGGAGATTCAGCAGGGGCGTCATCCGGAGTTAGTTACATCTTCAATTACCCTAAAAATCATGAATAGCGTTTTCCGAGGGCTTGGAAATGTGTTTGATGAAATTTTAGGTAATAAGAAAAATAAAAATCATCAATCTGGTTACATGGATTCCTCAGGTATGGAAAAGCCTTTGCATTTAACTCCCATGCAGCAGGAAATGATTAAAAAATTTGAAGAAAAAGCCTCGAAGGTTGGTTATAAATTTAATCTGCGAGTTGTCACTTCGTCATTCGACCAATCTCAAGCTGATGCGAATTTGCGAAACATTCTGTCTTCTTACATGCAGTACACGATGCCGCCCTTTAATGGTTTCCGCACCCTCAATCGCAAGAGCGCATCCGTAATAACAGATTTTGTTTTTCGAATTTTTCGTAACACCAAGGGGATTTTAAATACGGAAGAAATCTCAAGTCTGTGGCATTTACCCACCAAATACACAGAAACCCCGAACATCAAGTGGCTGAGCGCCAAAAAAGCTCCTGCTCCGGTGAATACGCCGGCTCAAGGTATCTTATTGGGTAAAAATATTTATCGAGGAGTTTCTACCCAGATCCACATCCAGCGCGATGACAGACGCAGGCACCAATACATTATCGGCCGCACTGGTACTGGGAAAACGGAACTTATGAAAAATATGGCTATTCAGGACATCCGAAATGGGGAAGGATTATGCATTGTAGATCCACACGGAGACTTTATCGAAGATGTTTTAGCTTACATTCCGAAAGAACGGGCCGAGGATGTAATTTTGTTTGAACCCTTTGATATGGACCGGCCTTTGGGATTGAATATGCTGGAGGTAAATAGTCCGGAACAAAAAGATTTTGCCGTGCAGGAGATGATTGCCATTTTCATGAAACTTTTCCCGCCGGAAATGATCGGTCCGATGTTTGAACATAATATGCGCAATGTCATGCTGACTTTAATGGAAGACCAACAATATCCGGGCACGATCGCAGATATCCCGCGGATGTTTACGGATATGGATTTTCAGAAATACAAAGTCAGTAAAGTGAAAGATCCGATCGTGCGCGCGTTCTGGGAAAAAGAAATGGCGAAAACTTCGGATTTCCATAAGTCTGAAATGCTGGGCTATCTGATCTCGAAAGTCGGCCGGTTCGTGGAAAATGAAATGATGCGAAATATAATCGGCCAGCCGAAAAGCGCTTTTGATTTTCGGCGCGTGATGGACGAGGGCAAGATTTTACTGATAAATCTATCCAAGGGAAAAACCGGAGAAGTGAATGCGAAATTATTGGGACTGATTATCGTTTCTAAACTTCAAATGGCAGCGCTCTCTCGCGCTGACACCCCTGAAGAAAAGCGGCGAGACTTTTACCTGTATGTGGATGAATTCCAAAACTTCGTCACAGACAGTTTTGCTACTATCTTATCCGAAGCCCGCAAATACCGATTGAATCTGATCATGGCGCATCAGTTTATTTCGCAGTTGTCCGTAGAAAAAGAAGGCAGTTCGAAGATTGACACCAATATGCGGGATGCAGTGTTCGGCAATACTGGCACTATGATTTCTTTCCGGATCGGCGTCGAAGATGCAGAAATTATGTCGAAAGAGTTTGCGCCGGTATTTAATGATTTTGATTTGGTGAACGTCGACCGGTTTAATGCATATGTGAAGCTGATGATTGACGGCACGGCTTCACGGCCATTTAATATGGAAACCTATTCGAAACCGGACGGCGCGGATGCTGAGTCTGCTAAAGTAATGCGCAATCTGTCACGCTTAAAATTTGGCAAGCCGAGGTCCGAAGTTCAGCAGGAAATTTTGGAACGGTCAAAGTTAGGTTCGCCAGCCACAGCCGGGCCGGCTATTATTGAACGAACTGCATAAATTATGGAAGCTTTAAATCCTAAAAAAGAAGAATACGCCAGAGAGGTTTGCATGTTTCTGGGGGAACAGCTGCGAACCCATCACCTAACTCTGGCTCGCTCCGCAGATATCGCGCAGAAAGTTTTGGAAAATTTGAATTTAATTGACACCGAGACTGACTTCCTAAAATTTATAAAAGAATTAGAGCGCGATTTTCAGGAATTAGTCGCGCTATCTTCCAAGCTTTCATTTGAAAAAGAAATTAGCGATCGGCAAGAGATGGAAGCTTCAGTTCGAGAATTTGCGATTTCCATGCTTCCCCAAGACGTAAGCCTTGCTCTGTCAGTTTTAGAGGATGCTATTAAAGAAAAGGTAACACTGGCTCAATTAATCAAAAAATTTCCTAACTTTGACGATTTTTTAAATCAAAGAAATGAATCCTTAGCTTTAATTCGACATCGATGATTGATTCTTCTTCCTTAGAAAAAAATCAAGAATTTGAGCCGACTTCCGTGGAAAGCAGCCCAGAAACTGAATCAGATCTGGTTACCGGCGCGGAGATGCTAGAAACCCCGCCAGATGGGAGTTTTGTGCACGGGTTGCAAATATTTATCGCCTGGGTAAAAAATATGGTTGGGGATAAGTGAAAAGTCCATAAAAAACCGCGCTTGCAGCTCATAAAAAGTTATGTTATAATTTTATCAATCTTAAAACTGTATAGAAACTAAAATAAAAATTTCCTATGGATAATTTAACCAACATTGCTTTAATTGCCCAAATGATCGAATCGGCTGAGCGCAACATTTTGTCAGCCAAGCAGCTTTTGCGTGAAGTTATGGGCGGTAAAGCCATTGACTCTGCTGAGCTCATGAAAAAAGCTCAGGTTTTAAATGTTTCGGAAGGCGGCAAAGTAATTGAAGGGGTGTTTGACGGACAAAATATGGTCGGACCTGATGGCAAACAATACCCCGTCCCAGCCAACTATGCTTCAAAAAGTAAATTAGTAGAAGGGGATGTATTAAAGCTAACTATTGCGGATGATGGCTCCTTTATCTATAAACAAATCGGGCCGGTGGAACGCCGAAAAATCTTAGGCATTCTTATGCAGGATGATAAGGGTGAATACCGCGTTGTGGCTGAGGGTAAATCCTATAAAGTTTTGCTGGCCAGTTTAACTTATTTTAAGTCTGAACCGGGGGATCAGGTGACTATTGTATTACCGAAAGATACGGAAGCTAACTGGGGCGCGGTGGAAAATGTCCTTAAAAAAGGACAAGTGGCTGAAGATGGCGTGCCGGCAGTGTCGAGGGAACAAAGTTCCGACGAAACAGAACTAGAGGCGCTCTAAAAATGGGCCTGATAAAAACCAGTTTTAAAACTACTGCCAACCAATTTTGGCGTTATGTAACAGTGGGTTTATTAAATACCGCGATTGACTTTGCGGTTTTAAATTTGCTTTCCGCCGCAACAGGCATTACGAAAGGCAATGGTTTAATTCCTATAAATATAATTTCTTTTAGCGTAGCCATTATCAATAGCTATTTTTTCAATAAGTATTGGTCATTTGACGATAAAAGTTTTGGGGATCACGGAAAAAAGTTTAGTAAGTTCATGTTAGTCAGCATTATTGGCGCTTTAGCTAATACTTTAATAGTCAGGTTTATCACTACCGATATTCATCCATTTTTGTCCCTAACCCCTAGGCTCTGGCTGAATGCGGCAAAAATCATTGCGACCTGCTTTACTTTTGCCTGGAATTTTTCAGGTTATAAAATTATCGTATTTAAAAAGTAGATTTAGGGCCAGATAATCGAGAGCAATTTAGACCTTTTGGTCTATTTTCTTTTGTGGTAAAATGAAGAGCAATAATTATATGTCCAATTTAGTTTTATATCGAAAATATAGGCCTAAAAATTTTGCTGAGGTCGTGAATCAGGAGCATATCAAAACCACCCTGGCGAATGCTGTGATGAACAATCGCGTCGGCCATGCCTATCTGTTTATCGGTCCGCGCGGAGTGGGAAAAACCACCCTGGCTCGGATTTTTGCGCGGGCTATAAATTGTACCAATAAAACAGGAGCGGAACCTTGTAATGAATGCGAAGTTTGCAAATCTTTTTTCGACGGCAATAGCCTGGATCTTTTGGAAATTGATGCCGCTTCTCATACTGGAGTCGATAATATCCGGGAATTAATTGATCATTTGCAATTTGCCCCGAGCAAAGCTCAGTTTAAAGTTATCATTGTGGACGAAGTGCACATGCTGTCTAAAGGCGCTTTCAACGCACTCTTGAAAACTTTGGAAGAGCCGCCGAAACATGTAGTTTTTATTTTAGCGACTACAGAAATTCATAAAGTTCCGGCTACTATCGTTTCCCGCACTCAAAGATTTGATTTTAAAAAGGTGAGCGTGGCGGATTTGACTAAGCTTTTAAAATACGTAGCAACTGACAACAAAGTCGAAATTACAGATGGAGCTTTAATGGAAATAGCTGCTGCTGCAGATGGCAGCTTCCGAGACGGCTTGTCTCTGCTGGATCAGGTGATTAATTATGCCGAAGGGGCGGTAACTGAAGAAATAGTGGAAGAAGTTTTAGGTTTAACCGGAGTTCGGACTGTGAGCAGTTTTTTAGATTTGATTATTGCCCAGAACACGCAGGAAGCGGTAAATTTTATCGGCAATTTAATGTATGCGGGCCGGGACCTTTATCAGTTTGAAAAAGACTTTTTAGAGTATTTGAGGAAAGTTCTATTAACTAAAGTCGGCTTAAATACCGAGTTTGGTTTTAGCGCAGAATTTCAAACCAAACTGCAGGAGCAGGCTCAAAGCCTTTCTTTGGATAGGATAAAAAATATCATTCAAATTTTCCAAAAAGCCGAGTCTGAACTGAAATGGGCGACTATCCAGAGCTTGCCTTTAGAGCTGGCATCGGTGGAAGCTACCCAGGGCGAGACTAAGGCCAGCCCATCCGTCATGGAAAGGGGAGCCAAGCCATCTCAAAACAATGAAAAGATTGCTTCGTCATCATCGACTGAAACCATGACTCCTCACCAAGACGAAGATATTAATAGTAATAATTCGGAATATTTGGCTTTAGTCATCCAGCACTGGCCGCAGATTTTGGAAAAAATCAAAGACTATAATCATTCCTTAATTTCTAGCTTAAAGCTGGCTGAGCCAAAAGCCGTGGAAGGCAAAGAATTAATTTTGGTTTTTCCCTATAAATTTCATAAAGACGCGATTGATGCTCGAAAAAATCGGATCATCGTCGATCAGGTGATTGAAGATGTGGTAGGCATCAAACTTATGGTGAAGGCTGTGATAGGAAAAGAATGGACCCCTGGCAAACCTTTAGAAATCAAGGATGAACCTGTGCAGGAAAATGTAGTAAATTCTGCCTTAAAGATCATGGGCGGCCAAGTGGAATAAATTATTTTTTACTCGGGCAGCGACTTGTCGGAGACGTCGCGTTTGTCGGGACTAAGTGTTCGGACATTGAGAGGTCCTCACAATTCTCCTCCAAGCCGCTGCCCTCGCTTATAAAATAATTTTTGGAAAATAAAAAGGGGCACTCATGGGAGTGTCCCTTTTTCGTCTCTTTGCCCGGAGACGATTTTCGGGTGACTACGCGTGGCGCGCTTCGAGACGGAGGCCACCGCGGACTGGCACTTCGCGCGAACCCTGTTCGGCGCGCGGCTTGTGATCCATCACAGGCGCCGGCTGATCAGCCTTGGCGAGGATGGCGTTGACATCCGCAACAGTCGGCTCGCTGCCGGTTGTCTTGCGAAGCAGCGAAGCGATGGCCGTGCGAGCCTTGGAGCGTCGCTCGATTTCCGGCTGGACCGCCTGGCGAATCTGCGAGCCCGGATGGCACATGCCCTCCATGAAGCGCAGATAGATCTCTTCGTCCGCTGTGACCCGGCTGATCTCGCCTGTGGTTTTCGCGGCGACATACGTCCCAGTGCCCCGGGCCTCTTCGACGGCATCCAGCATCTGAGCCAGC
>DATJFX010000053.1:0-6880 GCA_035495465.1 Candidatus Methylomirabilota bacterium | reverse complement strand
AAACAAGATTCAGTCTCTGTCACTTTCAAACAGGGGTCATTATTAAAGCCTTGGAAAAACAAACACTTCGATATCATTGTTGCCAATCTTCCATACTTAGCCCAGCAAACTGACCCAAGCACAAAGTTCGAGCCTAAACCTGCCTTGATTGCAAAGAATAAAGGACTGGCTCTTTATCAAGAACTTTTCCAAAAATTATCCTATCTCCCGTCTCCTCCCTCTTCCATATTTCTCGAACTTGGCCACGACCAAGCGAAGCCTATAAAAAAACTGGCAGCTAATTTTCTGCCAGCTTACGAAATAAAAATTTCTAAGGATTTAGCGGGCCGGACCCGTTATGCGTATCTGGCAAAACGCTGACATTGGTAGACCTGGCTGGCTCTAAAACTTTTTTTATTTTTTCCAAGCCATTTTGTCCATGTACCCGCAGCCTAGGCGTGGTGAGCAAAGTTTGTTCATTTACCTGCAAACCGAATGCAGTAGTGAAGGCCATTTTGTAGCCTGCGGCTTTTACCATTTGAACCACTTTGTCATTTAATTTGCCATAAGGATATACGAAAAATTCAACTGGTTTTTGTAGGTGCTGTTCTAATTTCTGTTTGGAGCCGAAAATTTCCCGGGTTAAGTCATCTTCAGAATAAACAGAATTCGTAAGATCCAAATGATTTTCAGTATGCGACACAATTTCCATACCGAGGTGTTGCGCATTCAAAACATCATCCCAAACTGCATAAGTCGGCCGGCCCAATAAGTCAGTGGCAATAGCAAAAGTGCCGGAATAATTATATTTTTCTAAAATCGGTATTGCGTTATCGAAAACATCTTTGTATCCGTCGTCAAAAGTAAAAACCAGAGGTTTAGATGGTAACGGAACTTGATTTATCAGGTGATTATAAACCTGTGCCAAAGATACGGTGTGGTACCCTTTATCTTTAAAGTATTTCACCTGGGCCTCAAAATCTGAAGCGCTAACTGTCAGATCCGTAGTCACTGCATCAGTATTAAGCAGCGGTCCCACATGATGGTACATCAGGATGGGAATATTTAAAGAATTGGTAGGAATTGGCGTAACCGCTATATCTGCAGCTAACGGCATTCCCTCATTCATAGAGACAGTTGCAGTGCTTACAAGCGGAGATTCTGTTAAATGCGCTTTTGTTTGAGGGGTGGGATTGGATTTTGCCCAACCATACAAACCAAAAAGCGCCAAGAGACTTATGCTTAATACGGCTATTTTAATTTGTTTCATTTAAATTTTAATTAAACCCCAGTTGGCTGGGGTTTAAGAAGTTATTCTTTTTTAGATTTCTTTTCTTGATCCTCTTCCCCGTTTTCAGTTTTTGCTTCAGGCTTGATAACGCCTTCGACTTTAGTTACGTCTTCAGCTACTGGTGCTTCTTCCAGGGCTTTCATTTCCTCTTCGGATCGAGGCGGGGCGACTGTCACAGCAACTTCATCAGGTGAACCCACTATAGCTACCTTATCAGAAATTTTTATATCAGATACCCGGATCGCATCTTCGAAAGTATTTAAAGCGGAAATATCTACTTCAAATGAATGTGGCAAATCCCCTGGTAAACATTCTACTTCTACTTCAGCCAAATTCTTCACCAAGGTTCCACCTAGTGCCTTAACAGCCGCAGATTCTCCGATAAAATGCAAAGGAACTTTGACTTTAATTTTTTCTGTCATATTCACCGCGTAGAAGTCTACGTGGATCGGTTGGCCAGTTAAATAGTGGTTTTGAACTTCATGAATCAATACTGGTTGGGTCTTACCATCTACAACAAGGTTAACAATCGTACTTTCTCCAGCATTTTTAAAGGCCTTGGTAAAATCCTTTTCATTGATTTCCAATGCCTGATTCGAGACATTATGACCATATAAAACTCCGGGCAGTTTGCCTGCCTGGCGAAGGCCTTTTACTCGTTTTCCTAGAGCTTCTCTTTTAGTTGCGGTTATTGCGATTTCCATATCTGCCATAGAATAACATTTTTCCGTAATGGAGTCAACCCCTACACCAAGTCTTGGTGGGGGTCAACTCTAAAAACATCCCCTTTTCTGAGATTATAGAATTATTTCAAAACTGCTCGAAAATCCCCATCAAAATTTTGGAGAAATTGATGAGTGGCTAAAACTTCATCACTAGTTATGGGATTGGAATTTTTAAATCGTTTTGTGTCCTGACTGGTCAAATCTGTCACCATTCCGACTGAAAAAATTTCAGGGCCGTCGATGGCGATACTAAAAACCACCGAACTCTTGCATCGATCGCAGTCCGTGTGAACCAGAAGGCTGCGGCTATTTTGAGGGGCGGTGTCGGGAGAATCAATAATCTTGGTTTGCTCAGGATTATATTTATGGCCGCAGACCGGACACCTCAATATATAAGCTAGCCATTGAACTATTTTATTGAAATCGAATTTTGGCATATATATTTATATTGTAAATAGGACAGACCTAAACGTCAATCAAGGTCGTTTAACGTTCAAATCTTAACGCTTTTTGGCGCGCTACAACACTCTGTACTAAGCCAATTGCCAACATAGTGGTAATCAATGAGCTCCCTCCATAACTTAATAAAGGCAATGGAATACCCGTCACGGGTAAAATTCCGATATTCATACCAATATTGATGACCACTTGGGTCAGGAGCATAAAAAATATTCCTAAAGTCAGATACATTCCGAAATTATCCCGCGCCATCCGGGCGGCTTTTATAATTCGGGTAAAAATAATCCCATACATTATAAATATAAAAGCGCTGCCTAAAAGTCCCAGTTCTTCGGCGGTAGAAGCAAAGATGAAATCTGTCTGCCGTTCCGGCAAAAATTTCAGTTGCGACTGCAATCCCCGTCCCACGCCGCGGCCGGTAATTGAACCCGATCCTACAGCGATGATAGATTGCAAAACATTATAACCGCTGCCTTGGGGATCTTTATTGGGATCCAGGAAAGTATAAATTCGATTTTTTTGATAATCCTGTAGAACAAACATCCAAGATATTAAAGCGATAATTATGGCAGAAATTAAAATTACTCCTAAATGTTTTTTATTCATTTTCGAAAAAAGCAACATTCCAAGCCATGTAAAGACGACCACCAGCGCTGATCCTAAATCCGGCTCAATCAATATCAGGGCCGCGGGAATCCCCACATAGATCGCAGACAATACAACGTATTGCCAAGCTTTAAGTTTCTCGCCGCTGACATCTAAAAACTTCGCTAATATGATAACCATGATAAGCTTGGCAAATTCCGCTGGCTGCAAACGTAAAATTCCGAAATCAATCCATCGGGTCGAACCGCGAATAGAACGTCCTAGGAACCATACGCCCAGTAAGGCGAAAACAATTATCACATATAAGAGGCTGCTGCCCTTTTTCAGTTTACGATAATCGAAAAAAGCCACCCCAAATAATCCCAAAAAACCTAAGGCTGCATAAAGTAACTGACGGATTAAAAGGTTGGTCGGACTTTCTAAAGTGGTGGAATAGATCATGAGCAAACCTAAAACCAGCAGCAATGTACTGCTGCCGAAAATATAAATATCAAAATATCGAAAGTCCGCTAGCCAATTTTTCATTGGGAAGATGAATCAAACGGCGAGACTCCAGCGGGAGCCGATAAAATATTTCTGTCGAATATATCAATCTCTGGATATACTTCGCTGCGGACTCCACCTAATATTTGTTCAGGCCACGCGACCTGAAATGTTCTAGTCTCTGAAGCTTTTACGTCGTTAATATTTGTATAATTTACTCCGACTATTTTATTTTGAGTATTAAATACTGCTACCCCTAAATCCACTTTATGGATAGTAAATGGTGACATATTGATAAAGGCTGAAGAAACCGTGGCTCCATTAGGAGAATTTTGCAAAATGGTTCTCTGCTTATCTGTATTAATAGTGATACCAGGCGTATGGACGAAATGTGTCTGACCCAAGGTTACGATCATTTCGTCAGGTTTTTTATCCGCCTGGAATCTGGGGATAACAATCAGTTTTTCTGATCCTGGCAAAATATACGTCGTCCGGTCCAGAGTATTAACGACTGTGCCGCCAAATGTTTTAAAATCAATTTTATATTCTTGGTCCGCAACCCCCCACTCTAAATTTACATTTTTAATTTTTATGTATCCGGCATAGTTATTATCCGCATAACTAAAAATCTGCTTATCGTCCAGAACCTGCAAGGGCTCTTTTATGGGCGCGGTATAAATAAGCGCTGGTCCGCTATACCCGGCGATAAGGCTGACCACGAAAACTGATTTCAGGACATAGTAAGCAGGAATGGCAAAAACAAATGCAATCAATAAAATATACCACCAAATCTTCTTCACGGGTGCCAGTTTATCACCTAATAACAGAAACCATTCTTGGACTTTTTCGTCTTGAGTAAAGGCCATTTTCAGAAATTAATGACTCTAAAATTATACCATCTTTTTTCTTAAATCAATAATTTTAGCGTTGTTTGGCAAACCCTGGAACTTTTGCCATAATTAATCCACCTTATGTCCAAATTTATCCCGCACCACGTTATATGGATTCCACAACTACAATAAATCCGGCCGCAAACGTTAACGCTCCGAAACGTGGTGCGGGATTTACACATCTTCATGTCCATTCGCATTATTCATTACTGGACGGCTTATCCAAAGTCGATGATCTGGTAACACGCGCAAAACAGTTGGGTATGGAAAGCCTAAGCCTCACCGATCATGGCGTAATGTATGGCACGATCCCTTTTTATAATGCGTGTCTGGAAGCGGGCATTAAACCCATTATTGGCATTGAAACATATATCGCGCCCCGGGCCATGACGGATAAAAATGGCAAAGTGGATGCGGATTACTTTCATTTAACTCTCCTTGCGTCTAATGAAATTGGCTACAAAAATTTATTAAAACTTGCCACCATCGCCCAAGTCCAAGGATTTTATTATAAACCCAGAATTGATCTCCCTACCCTTAAACTTCATTCCGAAGGCATAATTGCGCTTTCAGGATGCCAGCGCGGTGAGCTTTCTAGAAGCCTGACCCGCAATGAGCAGGACGTTAAAACTGTTTTAGATAAATATCTCGATATCTTTGGCCGGGATAATTTTTATATCGAAATCCAACGCAACAGTAAGACCCCGGATCCTTACGAGGAAGAATTAACTTTGAAATTAATCCAACTCGCGAAGCGGGAAAATCTAAAATTGGTGGCCACGGGCGATTGTCATTACATTCATCCGGAAGACAGTGAAGCTCAGGATATTTTAGTCTGCATTGGTACCGGACGAACTGTTAATGACACTGATCGGTTGGATATGCGGAAACACGACCTGTCCTTAAAATCCGAACAGCAAATGATGGAATTGTTTGCCGATATCCCCGAGGCTGTGACTAATACTTCCGAAGTGGCTGATCGATGCAATGTAAAAATTCTGACGAATCAAAGATATTTTCCAAAAGTAGTTGTACCGGAAAATAAAACTACTGCTGAATACTTGCGGGATTTAACTTATGAACGGGCCTTGCCCTTATATGGCAAGGACGGCCAGATCCCTCCGGAAATTCAAACCCGAATTGATTATGAATTGGATATTATTATCAAAAAAGGCTTTGATACATATTTTCTAATGGTCGCAGATGTCGTGGCCAGCGCTCACACACTCGGTGCTGTGACTAATACCAGGGGCAGTGCGGCTGGAAGTATTGTCGGCCGCGCGTTGGGCATTACCAATGTGGATCCTTTGTATTATGAACTGCCCTTTGAACGATTTTTAACTGAACACCGCCCGACACCGCCTGATATCGACTTAGATATCGCGGACAATCATCGCGATGAAGCGATTGCATATATCACTGAAAAATACGGCGCGGATAAAGTCGCCCAGATCATCACTTTCGGAACCATGATGGCCAGAGCTGCTGTTCGAGATGTCGGCCGGGCTTTAGGAATTGCTTACAGCAAGTGCGATCAAATCGCAAAAATGATTCCTTTGGGCAAACAAGGTTTTCATATGACTTTGGAAAAAGCTTTGGACATGAATCCAGATCTTAAGTTAGCTTATGAAAAAGATCCCGAAACTCATAAAATTTTAGAGATTGCGAAAAAACTCGAAGGAGTGGCGCGCCACGCTTCGATCCATGCCGCGGGCATTGTGATCACTCCTACCGAATTGACGGACTATATGGCCCTGCAACACGAACCCGACGGCTCGCGCGTGATCACGCAATTTGATATGTACGCTCTGGACGTAAATGCCAATAGTAAAGCTATCGGTGTAGTGAAACTGGATCTTTTGGGTATTCGCAACTTATCGATTTTAGAAGCAGCAGTAAAAATTGCAGAAAAACGCCACAACACGACAATTGATATCTATAATCTCCCCCACCCCGATCAAAAAACTTTCAAACTTTTATCCGCAGGCCATACTTTCGGAGTTTTTCAAATGGGTTCGAGCGGTATTACCCGATATTTAATGGACCTTCGACCAAACACGATTTTCGATATCATGGCTATGATTGCTCTATACCGCCCGGGTCCGATGCAATTTATTCCAGACTACATCAAACGCAAACATAATCCGAAACTTGTAAAATACCAAGATCCGGCCTTGGAAAAAATCCTTAAACGAACTTACGGCGTTTTAGTTTATCAGGATGATCTTTTAACTATTGCTCATGATTTGGCTGGTTATACCTGGGAAGAAGTGGATAAATTCCGAAAAGCCGTGGGTAAAAAAATCCCAGTCGAAATGGCCAAGCAAAAAGAAAAATTCATCAAGGGCTGTATCGAGACCTCGGGTTGGAGCGAAAAAAAGGCTTCAGAAATTTGGGAATGGATCGAACCTTTCGCCGCTTATGGATTTAACAAATCCCATTCTGCT
>DATJFX010000052.1:0-3121 GCA_035495465.1 Candidatus Methylomirabilota bacterium | reverse complement strand
TCTCGGAAACCCATGTCGACCGATCCATCGAAGGTCCTGCGGAATTTGTGAAAACAAATGTCTTAGGCACCCAAGTGCTTTTAGATGCAGCCCTCAAACATCAAAAAAGATTTCATCATATATCAACGGATGAGGTATTCGGATCTTTAGAGCTGAATTCTGCTGAGAAATTTCACGAAAATTCGCCGTATGATCCATCTAGTCCTTATTCTGCTTCCAAATCTGCGTCAGACCATTTAGTCAGAGCGTATGTGAAAACTTTTGGACTGAAAGCCACCATTACGAATTGTTCAAACAATTACGGCCCTTATCAGTTTACGGAAAAATTTATTCCTTTGATGATCACCAATGCTTTGAAAGATAAAAAATTGCCAATCTATGGAGACGGGTTAAATGTGCGGGACTGGATTTACGTAGAGGATCACAATAAAGCTGTGGACTTGGTGATCCAAAAAGGAAACATCGGAGAAACTTATCTGGTAGGGGGCAATTGTGAAAAAAGCAATTTGGAAGTGGTAAAAATGATTTTAAATATTTTAGGCAAACCTGAAAGTCTAATTGAATTTGTAAAAGACAGACCTGGCCATGACCGCAGATACGCCATTGATTCTGGAAAAATTGAAAAAGAATTAGGATGGAAACGGGATTTCGATTTTGATCAAGGACTTTTAAAAACTATTGATTGGTATAAAAATAATGTCTAAAACTACAGAATTTAAAATCACAGAAACTCAGATCCCAGGTTTATTTGAGATTGATATTAGTTTAATCGAAGATGATCGCGGATATTTTCAGGAAAAATTTCAGAAAGCGAAATTAGTTGCCGCCGGATTTCCGAAAGATTTTTCACCAGTCCAGCAAAATATTTCGTACAATAAACAATCTGGCGTCACGCGCGGATTGCATGCTGAGCCATGGGAAAAGTACGTATCTATCATCACTGGCAAAGCATTTGGGGCATACGTAGATTTACGCAAAGGCAAAAATTTTGGCAAATTAGTAACCATTCAACTCAATGCCACTAAGGCTGTGTTTGTCCCTCGAGGAGTTGCCAATTCTTATCAAACCTTAACTTCGGATGTTTGTTATTCTTATTTAGTAAATGAACATTGGTCTCAGGACGCTAAATATTTAAGCGTAAATTTAGCCGATGCGGATTTGGATATTGATTGGCCGATAAATTTAAAAGATGCAATTATCTCGGATAAAGATCTGAAAAATCCTAGGCTTCAAGATATTAAACCATTCTAAATGAAAGTACTGATTCTAGGAGCAAAGGGAAGTTTAGGGCAAACGTTTGTGGATTTATATAAAGACCATGCGGTTTCAGCATGGGACCGAGACGAATTAGATATCACGGATGAAGATGCAGTCGGGGAAAAGATCGCGAAATTGAAACCCGAATTAATCATCAATTGCGCCGCATACAATGCCGTGGATAAAGCGGAAGAAGATCGAGTTACCGCGGAACAAATCAATGGGTATTCAGTGGGCGTTGTGGCTAAAGCCGCAGCCGAAGTAGGCGCCATAATGGTGCATTATTCTTCCGGACAAATATTCGACGGCCTAAGCGCAGAGGGTTATAATGAAGATGCTCAACCAAATCCTGTGAACGCCTACGGCAAATCCAAACTGATCGGAGAAATGGAATTGCAGGAAAATATTGATAATTTTTACCTGATCCGGACTTGTTGGTTGTATGGCAAACCAGCTTTAGGAGCTGGAGGCAAAAAAAGTTTTACAGATATGATGTTGGAATTGGGCTCTACTGATCACACAGTCAAAGCCATTAACAATGAATTCGGCTCACCCACATATGTAGTAGACTTGGCTCAGGCGACTCGGGCTTTGATTGAGAGTAACAAACCTTTTGGCGTGTATCATCTGACCAACTCAGGCCAAGCTTCCCGTTATGACTGGGCAAAAGAGGTTTTTGCCATTCGAAAAATTAAAACCCAGCTCCAGCCGGTCGAATCAAATTTTTTCCCAAGAAAAGCCAAGCGGCCTTCTTATGAGATTTTGAATAATACGAAATTTATCGAGCTCAGGCCCTGGACTGAAGCTCTGAATGAATATTTATCATGAAAGGTATAATTTTATCCGGCGGTTCCGGAACCCGACTTTCACCTCTGACCAAAGTCACCAGCAAGCAACTTTTGCCAGTTTATAATAAGCCTATGATTATGTATCCATTGCAAACGCTTTTGGATGCAGGAATCAAGGACGTTTTGATAATTGTCTCACCTGACCATGCTGGAGATTACTTAAAACTTTTAGGATCCGGTAAAGAATTCGGTGCTAGGTTTGTTTACGAGATCCAGGATAAACCCGAAGGATTAGCGCAGGCATTTATCATAGGCGAGAGTTTTATAGACGATGATAATGTCTGCATGATCCTCGGGGATAATATTTTTGAGGACGACGTTTCAGAAACGATTAAGAATTTTAAAAAAGGCGGCCATATCTTTGCAAAAGAGGTGGGGGATCCTGAGCGCTTTGGAGTTGTGAAATTTGATGATAAAATGAATGCAGTACAGATTCAAGAGAAACCTAAAGAATTTTTATCCAATTATGCCATTACCGGTTTGTATTTATATGACTCAAGAGTCGTAGAAGCCGCGAAAACAGTAAATCCTTCAGATAGAGGGGAACTGGAAATTACCGAGCTTCATAATTGGTATTTGAAGAAAAATGAGCTGAAGGTCGATATTTTAAAAGGCGAGTGGATTGACGCGGGAACTTTTGAATCATTATATAAAGCCGGGGAACTGGCTAGGAAAAAAGCTCAAAAAACTTAAATGTACATAACTTCTGAACAACGGGAAAAATATCTATCCACGCTGATCGTAACTGTGGGCGCCTTTTTAGGATTTGAGGCCATAAGTTATGCCATTGGAATTTATCAGTTAAAGCAGAGCTTGTATCTTTCTTTTTATATTTATGCGTTTCATATTTTTTGGCTGACTTTTTTGTTTGATTTGCATTTTAAAAAACGCGGGGTTTTAAGCTACGCCCGGATGAATTCTTCTGGCCTGCGGATGTTTTGGAATGCTTTTAAAGAGCGCTGCAGCCACATCCGTAAATGGGAATACATCCGCCACTACCAAAATTATTTAGTTTT